>NZ_QXDL01000138.1:0-11012 GCF_003574345.1 Calidithermus terrae | reverse complement strand
CTACCCACCCCCCACACCCAACCACACCTCCACGCACGTCCCCTCACCCGGGGCGCTGTGAAGCACGAACTCGGCGCCGACGCTGAGGGCGCGTTCGCGCATGGAGTGCAGGCCGAGGTGGCCGGGGAACTCGCGGTGGGGGTCGAAGCCCTTGCCGTCGTCCCGGACGCGCAGGCGCCAGCGGTCCTGGCAGGGCTCGAGGGCGAGGCTCACGCGGCGGGCCTGGGCGTGCTTGATCACGTTGTTGAGGGCCTCCTGGGCGATGCGGTAGAGGGCCTCCTTGGCGGGGAGGGGCAGCTCGGGCTCGTGGGGGAGCTCGAGGTCGAACTCCAGGTTGTGGCGCAGGCGCAGGGCGCGGGTCTGCTTGTGCAGCGCGGCCACCAGGCCCTCGCGCTCGAGCGACTCCGGGCGCAGCTCGAAGATGAGGTTCTTCATCTCGGCGGTGGCGGTCTCGGCCATGTGCAGCACGTAGTCGAGGGAGCGCAGGGCGTCGGCGGGGCTGTGGGGCAGGGCGGCGCGGGCGGAGTGCACGCCCAGGTTGATGCCGTAGATGGCCTGCGAGACCGAGTCGTGCAGGTCGCGGGCCAGGCGGGTGCGCTCCTCGAGGGCGGCCTTGCCCCGCACCTCCTGGAACAGCCGCATGTTCTCCACCACCAGCGACACCTGCGAGGTGATGGTCGAAAGCTGCAGCAGGTCGGAGATGGCGGGCTCGTCGTCCTCGGCGTAGTAGGCCACCACCGCCCCCAGCACCCGCTGGCCCTGCACCAGCGGGGCCGCCGCCACGGTGTTCCAACGCACCGCGCGCAGGGCCTCGTGCAGCGGGGCGTAGCGGGGGTCGCTCAGGGCGTTGTCCCGGAAGCGGCGCGCCACGTCCATCTCGCGCCGCTGGGCCGTGCGCTGGCTGGGCAGGCGCTCGCCCGCCGCCTGCACCGCCGTGAAGCCGGCCAGCAGCGCCTCGGGGAGGCCGAAGGAGCCCATGCTGGTGATGCTGAAGTCCTCGCGCATCAGCTCGACCGTGCAGGCCAGCGCCCCCGTCACCTCGGCGATCTGGGCCGCCAGGCTGTCGAGGTTGGTCTGCATGGGGTCGGAGAGGCTGAGGCTGTTGGCGATCTGGGCCAGGGCCAGCGCCTCGCGCTCGGACTGCTGCAGCAGCTCGATCAGGCGCTCCTGGGCGGCCTCGGCGGCCTTGCGCGCGCTGATGTCGATGCCGGAGGTGACGAGGTAGGCCACCCGGCCCTCCGCGTCCTTGAGCGGGGAGATGATGAAGTCGAGGGTGATGCCGCCGTCCTTGGTGCGGGTGGGGAGGTCGAAACGCACCACCTCGCCCTGCCGCGCCCGGCGCAGCCCGTCGAAGAGCTGGGCGCGCACCTCGGGGCTGTGGCCCCACCAGAAGGTGTCCTCCAGCCGCTGGCCCAACACCTCGCCCGCCTCGAGCCCCGCCGACTCCAAGGCC
This sequence comes from Calidithermus terrae, assembly GCF_003574345.1. Lineage (NCBI taxonomy): Bacteria > Thermotogati > Deinococcota > Deinococci > Thermales > Thermaceae > Calidithermus > Calidithermus terrae. The sequence continues at coordinate 9,559 of NZ_QXDL01000138.1, read as the reverse complement.
GCCCGGTTGATCTCGATGAGCACCCCGCTGGGGGTGGTGACCCCCACGAAGGCCACCAGGCTGTTGATCACGTCGCGCACGTGCCGGCTGGCCTGCTCGAGCTCGGCCTCCAGGCGCTTGCGCTCGCTGATGTCGGTGGCGGTGCCCAGCACCCGCGCGGGCCGGCCCTGCGCGTCGTAGAGCACCCGGCCGCGGTCCCAAAGGTGGACGTAGTGCCCCTCGCGGTGGCGCACCCGGTACTCGGTGGAGTACTCCCCGCCCTGCCGCAGCGCCTCCTCCATGGCCTGCCGCGCACAGGCCGCGTCGTCGGGGTGGATCTGGGCGGCCCACCACTGTGGGTCCTGCGGCGCCTCCTCGGGCAGGTGGCCCAGCGTCACCGCGAAGCCCCGCGAGCGCCACACCGTGTTCTCCGGCAGGCGCCACTCGTAGAGGAAGCCCCTCGAGGAGGCCTCGGCGAGCTGGAAGCGCTCCTCGCTCTTGCGCAGCGCCTCCTCGACCTGCTTCTGCGCGCAGATGTTCTGCGCGGCCAGCCCCACCCCCAGCCGCTCGCCGCCCGGGCCGCTCACCGGGAAGCAGCTCACCAGCCACCAGCCCCGCGGCGTCACGATCTCCAGGCCCTCCACCGGCTCGCCCTGCTCCAGCGCCCGGCGCAGGGAGGGCTCGAGCGCGGCGGCGCAGTCGGGGAAGGCCTCGGCCACGGGCCGGCCCAGCGGCCCGGCCTGGCCGGAGAGCTCGGCGAGGCGGGGGTTGGCGCGGCGCAGCCGCAGCTCGGGGTCGAAGAAGGCGAAGGCCAGCGTGGCGCTGCCTAAGAAGCCTTCCAGCAGCGCGGCGCTGTGCTGGGGCTCGGGGAGGGCGGGCTCCGCCACGGGCCGCCCCTTCAGTTCTCGAGCTGGATCAGGCCCTCGCGCAGGGCGAAGAGCGCGGCCTGGGTGCGGGAGGTGAGCCCGAGCTTGGAGAGGATCGAGCTGACGTGGGCCTTGACCGTGTTCTCCGAGAGGTTGAGCTGCTTGCCGATGCGCTTGTTGGAGTAGCCCTTGCCCACCAGGCACAGGATGTCCACCTCGCGCGGGGTGAGGGGCTCGCGCATCTCGGGGGTCTTGACCTGGCGCATCAGGCGCTTGGCCGCCTCGGGGTGCAGCCGCACCTCGCCGCGCCCGGCGGCGTGGATGGCCTCGATGAGCTCGTAGGGCTGGCTGTCCTTGAGCAAGTAGCCGCTGGCCCCCGCCTGCACCGCCCCGATCACCTTCTCGTCCTCGAGCACGCTGGTGAGGGCGAGCACCTCGACCTCGGGGTGGCGGCTCTTGAGCTGCTGGATGGCGCTCACCCCGTCCATCACCGGCATCAGGAGGTCCATCAGCACCACGTTGGGCTGTAACTGCTCGACCGCGCGCAGGGCCTCCTCGCCGTTGGAGACCTCGCCCACGACCTCGAGCGAGCCGTCCTGCTTGAGGAAGAGCTTGATCCCTTCGCGTACCATCGGATGATCGTCCACCAACAGGATGCGAACCCTGGAGTTCATGCGCGTTCCTTTCAAGGGGCGCCGGGAAGGCGCCGAATTAATGCTCGTTAAGAAGTCTCCCGGATCATGCTGAAGGCACCCTGAGTCCTTCCGGGTTGGCACTTTAGTGTTAAGGTCCGCCCCTTCCACACGCCGATGGCAGCCGCTGGCCCCGGTGCCACACTGGACGCACGTCGGCGCGGAAGGAGGGCTTTAGAGCGTGAACCGGATCACCCCCACGGCAACCACCCCGACCGGCGCGCCCCCTGCCCGCCCCCGCGGCCGGACGTCGGGCCGAAAGCCAGCGCGAACGACGGCTCGCCCTTGGCGAGCGCAGACCCTGGGGTAGCCCCCTTCACGGGGAAGCCCCGGGCCAGACGAGCGCGGCCATCCCGGCCGTACCCCTTCCGGGGAGCGGGATGCCGGGCTGAACCGGAGGATGACGATGTACGTCGCAGAGGCTAGCGTAGGGGTCGAAGCCAGCGTCCAGGAAGCCTGGGCCTTCGTGTCGAACTACCAGAACTTCGACCGCTTCATGTCCAACGTGCGCGAGGTGCGAAAGCTCGACGAGAACACGTCGGAGTGGCACCTCGCGGGGCCTTTGGGCATCCCGGTGTCCTGGAAGGCGGTGACCAAGACCTTCGAGCCGCCCTCCACCCTGGCGTGGGAGTCGCTCGAGGGCTCGATCAAGACCCGGGGTTTCATCACCGTGCGGCCCGAGGGCACGGGCTCGAGGATCACGGTCCACGTCGAGTACGACCCGCCGGGCGGCGCCATCGGCGAGGCCTTCGCCAGCGTGTTCAAGGACCCGCAGAAGATGCTCGAGCACGACCTCGAGAAGCTGGGGGCCCTGCTCTCGGGGCACCCGGTGGAGGCCCGGGGAAAGACGACGTGACCCAGGGCGGGCGGCGTACGGCGCGCCCGTCCCGGCACCCAGCGAACGGGCCTCGAGCCGATGGGGTGTGCTCGAGCCCTGCCCAGGCCAACCCCGCCCTGCTCTAAAGGAGTTCAGTTATGGCGAACGGACGCAACACCCGTGACTACGACGACGACCGCCGAGGCGGCGGGCGCGGTTCGAACCTGACGTACGAAGACCGCGCTCGAGGCGGGCGCCACTCCCACGGCGGGCGCGGCGACTACGACGACGACCGGGGCTACAGCTCCCGTTCCTCCCGCTACGACGAGGACGACGACCGCGGCGGCCGGGGCGGGGGGCGCGGCTTCGCGTCCATGGACCGCGAGCGCGTCAGCGAGATCGGGCGCATGGGCGCCCGGGCCCGCTGGGGCGACGACGAGGACTACGAGGACGACCGGGGCGGGCGCGGGGGCCGCTCGCGGTACGACGATGACGACCGCGGCTACAGCTCCCGTTCCTCGCGCGGCGGCTCCCGCTACGACGAGGAGGACGACGACCGCGGCGGCCGGGGCTTCGCCTCGATGAGCCGCGAGCGGGTGAGCGAGATCGGGCGGATGGGCGCCCGGGCCCGCTGGGGCGAGGACGACGACGACCGGGGCTACAGCTCGCGCTCGCGCGGCGGGTCGCGCTACGAGGACGACGAGGACGACGACCGCGGCGGCCGGGGCGGCCGGGGCTTCGCCTCGATGGGCCGCGAGGAACGGCGGGAGATCGCCAGCCGGGGCGGGCGGGCCGCGCACGAGTACGGCGACGCCCACGAGTGGGACTCCGAGGAGGCCCGCCGGGCCGGGCGCATGGGCGCACGGGCCCGCTGGGGCGAGGACGACGACGAGGACCGCGGGCGCGGGGGGCGCTATAGCTCGAGCTCCCGCTCCCGCTACGACGAGGAGGACGACCGGGGCTACAGCTCGCGCTCGCGCGGCGGGTCGCGCTACGAGGACGACGAGGACGACGACCGGGGCGGGCGCGGCGGCGGCCGGGGCTTCGCGTCCATGGACCGCGAGCGGGTCAGCGAGATCGGGCGCATGGGCGCCCGCGCGCGCTGGGGCGAAGACGACGAGGACGACGACCGCGGGCGCGGGGGGCGTTCCTCCAGCTCCGGCCGCGGCGGCTCCCGCTACGACGAGGACGACGACCGGGGCGGCCGGGGCTTCGCCTCGATGAGCCGCGAGCGGGTGAGCGAGATCGGGCGGATGGGCGCCCGGGCCCGCTGGGGCGAGGACGACGACGAGCGCAGCCAGGGCTCGCGCTCCTCGCGCGGCCGCGGCGGCAGCGACGACCGTGGCCGGGGCGGCGGCGACGACCGCGACCTGCCCGCCCGCGACCCCGAGACCGGCCGCTTCGTCAGCTCGAGCGAGCGCGGCGGGGGCGGGCGCGGGCGCTCCTCGCGGTAAAGGAACGGTTCTTGGCGGAGGGCACCGCCCCGGGTGGGGCGGTGCCCTCCGCGCCGAGGTGAAGCATGCGGGTGATGAACGCGATGGACTTCTTCGTCCGCGAGCTCGACGAGCTGCTCAGCGTGGAGCGCACCCTGACGCAGGGCTACCGCGGCATGCGCGAGCAGGCCCACGATCCCCGGCTCGGGCAGTTGCTCGGCGAACGCCTGCAGGCCGCCGAGGAGCACGTCCTCAACCTGCGGCTGGCCTTCGAGCAACTCGGGCGCGAACCGCTCGGCGAGGCCAGCCCGGGCGCCTCGGGCATCGTCGAGGGCTACCGCCTGGCCTCCAGGCGGCTCGAGCGCCCCGAACTCGCCGACCTGCTGATCACGGGGGCGGCCCTGCGGGCGGCGAGCTACGAGGTCGCCGGGTACATGGGCCTCATGGAGCTCGCGCGCGACACGAGGCTGGCACGGGTGGTGGGGCTGTTGCGGGAGAACCTCGACGACGAGGTGGCCTTCTCCCAGCGCCTCGCCAACCTCAGCGTGCGCCTCGCCCAGCGGCTGTGGGAGGCCGAGGACGGCGGGCAGGCCGAACCCCACGCCCCCTCCCCCGGCGAACCCAGCGCGACGTGAGGCGGGCGATAACCCGAAAGTGTAGACCCCCAGCCCCACCTTTCCCTGATGCCCTTTCCCTGCGGCCTGGCGACACTGAATTCAGGGTCGCGCTTCGCCAGGCTCGGCTGCCCGCACGGGTTTGTACCGCAAGACCTCCTTGGTTGGACACGGAGCCCTGCGACCCGGCTCCCGCTAGAACCGACCACCTGAAATTCCCTTAAAGACGGTCGGCCAGCCTGGCGAAGCGTGCCCCACCCGATCCGGGATCAGGAGGTGGCCGCGTGCAACAGACCGCGCTGGGGCTGTTCGACGAACCCGCTCGAGCCGAGCGGGCCGTGCAGGCTTTGGCGAGCGCCGGGGTGCCCCGCGAGCGCATCGTGGCCCTGAGCGCCGCCGCCGAGCACGTCGCCGCTTTGGCCCGCTCCGTCGGCCTGCGGCTGGCCGGGGAGGCCGAACTCCAGCCGGCGCTGGAGCGGCTCGGGGTCCCCCCGGACCAGGCCCGGCTCTACGCCCGGGGCCTGCGGCAGGGCGGCGTCGTGCTGCTGGTGCGGTGCGGGGGCAGGGACCCGGGCCTGGCCTGGGCCGTGCTGCGCGACAGCGGCGCGCTCGACCTGCAGGAGCACCCTTCCGACGCCCCCGCGGGCGGCCCCCCTCCGACGCACCCCAGCGGCCCGCCCGGCCGCTGAAGCTACCGCGCAAAGGAGCACTATGGCACAGCACAAAAGCCAGGAACCCCCGATGGAGCCGCCGGGCCTCGAGTCCGAGATGCGGCCCAGGCCCAAGGCCGAGGACCCCGGCTACCGGGGCTGCGGCAAGCTCGAGGGCAAGGTCGCCCTCGTCACCGGGGGCGACTCGGGCATCGGGCGGGCGGTGGCTATCGCCTTCGCCAAGGAGGGCGCCGACGTCGCCATCGCCTACCTCCAGGAGCACTCCGACGCCGAGGAGACCAAGCGCCGCGTCGAGGAGCACGGCCGCCGCTGCATCGCCATCGCCGGCGACCTGGGCGACGAGGTGGTCTGCCGCCAGGTGGTGCAGCGGGTGATCGAGACCTTCGGCCGCCTGGACGTGCTGGTCAACAACGCCGCCGAGCAGACCCCGCAGGAGCGGCTGGAGGACATCAGCGCCGAGCAGCTCGAGCGCACCTTCCGCACCAACATCTTCGCCTACTTCTACCTCACCAAGGCCGCGTTGCCCCACCTCAAGGAGGGCAGCGCCGTCATCAACACCACCTCCGTCACCGCCTACCGCGGCAGCCCGCACCTGCTCGACTACTCCGCGACCAAGGGCGCCATCGTGGCCTTCACCCGCTCGCTGGCGGGGAACCTGGTCAAGCGGGGCATCCGGGTCAACGGCGTGGCCCCCGGCCCCATCTGGACCCCCCTCATCCCCTCGACCTTCCCCGAGGAGAAGGTGGAGAAATTCGGCGAGGACGTGCCCATGGGCCGCCCCGGCCAGCCCGAGGAGGTCGCGCCGAGCTACGTCTTCCTGGCCTCCGACGACGCCTCCTACTTCGCCGGGCAGATCCTGCACCCCAACGGCGGGGAGGTCATCAACACCTGAGCCCCGCGGCGGCGCTCGAGGAGGGTGACATGCGGTTCATTCCCACGGCGGTCCACGGGCTCATCGACTACGTGATGGGGTTGTTCCTCATCGCCAGCCCTTTCTTCCTCGGCTTCCGCGACGACGGGGCGGCCACGTGGGTCCCGGTGGTGCTCGGGGTCGGCATGGTGCTCGTGAGCCTGTTCACCGACAACGAGGCCGGCCTGGCACGGCGCATCCCCATGCCCACGCACCTGGGGCTCGACCTGCTGAGCGGGGCCTTCCTGGCGCTGTCGCCCTGGCTGCTGGGCTTCAGCGAGCGGGTGTGGGTGCCGCACCGGGCGCTGGGGCTGGCCGAAGTCGCCGGCTCGCTGACCACCAAGGCCGTCCCGTCGGACCGGGCCGCCGAGCGGGCGGCGCGGCCGTGAGAGAGGAGGTGTGACGTGAGGAAGAAGACCGCCCGTTCGCCCGCCGCGCTGCTGGGCCTGGGCCTGCTGGGCTTCCTCGAGGGGAGCCTGCTCGAGCACCTGCTGGCGTGGCACCACCTGGGCCTGTTCGAGGCCGCGGCCGTGCTCGCCACGCGCTTCGCCCCCGGGCTGTTCCACCCGGCCCACCGTGTCCGGGACCGCTTCTGACGAAAGGAGAAGGCCATGAAAGAAGAACTCAAGACCCGCGAAAGCTCGACCAACTGGACCTCCGTCGCCTCCAAGATCGCCGCGATGGCGCTGGTGGGCACCGCCGCCTACGTGCTGCTGCGCAAGCCCCTGGCGCGGGCCGGCGGCCCGGTGCGCCTGACGCGAAGCATCACCGTCATGCGCCCGCGCGAGGAGGTTTACCGCTTCTGGCGCGACCTGAGCAACCTCCCCCGCTTCATGGAGCACCTCGAGAAGGTCACCGTCCTCGACGACAAGCGCTCGCGCTGGGTCGCCAAGGGCCCCGCCGAGGTGCGGCTGGAGTGGGAGGCCGAGATCACCCAGGACCGCCCCGGCGAGCGGCTGGCCTGGCGCTCGCTGCCGGGCTCGGAGCTGCCCAACTGGGGCGTGGTGCACTTCCAGGACTTGGGGCCCCAGCGCGGCACGCTGGTGCAGCTCGAGATGATGTACGAGCCCCCGGCCGGGCACCTGGGCGTGACGCTGGCCAAGCTCATCGGGCAGAACCCCGAGCAGCAGGTCGCCAATGACCTGCGCCGCCTGCAGCAGGTGCTCGAGACCGGCCACGCCGCCACCACCGAGGGCCAGCCCGTGGGCAAGGGGCAGCCGGCCGAGCAGGGCCGCAAGGTCGAGGGGAGCAGCACGTGAGCTCCCCCGCCCCGGAGGCCCGGCCGTGAAGGCCGTCACCTGGCAGGGCGTGGGGCGGCTGGGGGTGGAGAGCGTCCCCGACCCCCTCCTCCTGCGCCCCGACGACGTCATCGTGCGGACCACGCTGGCGACGGTGTGCGGCTCCGACCTGCACCTCTACGACGGCTTCATCCCCACCATGCAGCACGGCGACATCATCGGCCACGAGTTCATGGGCGAGGTGGTGGAGGTGGGGCCCGAGGTGCGCCGCCTCAAGAAGGGCGACCGGGCCGTCGTGCCCGCGGTGATCGCCTGCGGCGCGTGCTTCTTCTGCAAGAAGGAGCTCTACAGCCTGTGCGAGAACACCAACCCCAACGCCCACGCCGCCGAGCAGGTCTACGGGCACTCCGGGGCGGCCATCTTCGGCTACTCCCACCTCTTCGGCGGCTACGCGGGCGGCTTCGCCGAGTACGTGCGGGTGCCCCACGCCGACGTGGGCCCCGTCAAGGTGCCCGAGGGCCTCAGCGACGAGCAGGTGCTCTTCATCTCCGACGCCCTGCCCACCGGCTACCAGGCGGCCCTCTTCGCCGAGATCGAGCCCGGCGACACGGTGGCGGTGTGGGGCGCGGGCGCGGTGGGCCTGTTCGGCATGAAGTGCGCCTGGCTGCTGGGCGCGGGCCGGGTGATCGCCATCGACCAGGACGAGCAGCGCCTCGAGCTCGCCCGCCGCCACTGCCAGGCCGAGACCGTCAACTTCCGCAGCCTCGAGCACGACGGCCAGACCATCGTCGAGCGCCTGCGCGACATGACCGGGGGGCGCGGCCCCGACCGCTGCATCGACGCGGTGGGCATGGAGGCCCACGGCACCGGCTTCGGGCGGCTGTACGACGAGATCAAGACCCGGCTCAAGCTCGAGAGCGACCGCCCCTTCGCGCTGCGGCAGGCCATCCAGGCCTGCCGCAAGGGCGGAACCGTCTCGGTGATCGGGGTCTACGGCGGCCTGATCGACAAGTTCAACATCGGCGCCGCCTTCAACAAGGGCCTCACCCTGCGCATGGGCCAGCTCCACGCCCAGCGCTACGTGGGGATGCTGCTCGAGAAGGTGAGCAAGGGCGAGCTCGACGCCACCTTCCCCATCACCCACCGCATGAGCCTCGAGGAGGCCCCCCGCGCCTTCGAGACCTTCAAGAACCACCACGACGGGTGCTGCCGGGTGGTGCTACGGCCGTGAACGCCCTACCCCGCCCCCCCGAGAGCGCCGTGGCCCTGGCGCAGGCGCTGTTCTACCTCGCCACCGGGCTGTGGCCGCTGTTCGACCTCGCCAGCTTCGAGGCGGTGACGGGCCCCAAGACCGACGACTGGCTGGTGGTGACGGTGGGCCTGATGATCGCGGTGGTGGGGACGGCGCTGCTGGTGGGGGCGCTGCGGCGGCAGGTCGGCCTCGAGCTGCGCGTGTTGGCGGTGGGCTCGGCCCTGGCGCTGCTGTTCATCGACCTGCGCTACGTGCTGGGCGGGCGCATCGGCGCGGTCTACCTGCTCGACGCCCTGGCCGAGGCCAGCGGCGACGTGGAGGCGCTGGTGGCCCTCTTCGACCCCGAGGCCGAGCTGATGCGCCTCAACCACCTCGAGCCCGCCCGCGGCCTGGAGGGCGCCCGCCGCTCCTGGCAGGGCTACCTCGCCCAGTTCGAGGTCGTCCGCACCGAGTTCGGCCCCGCGGTGACCGGCGAACACGCCGCCGCGCTCGAGTGGCTCTCCGAGGGCACCCTGGCCGGCGGCCAGCCCATCCGCTACCGGGGCGTGAGCGTGCTCGAGTTCAAGGGCGAAGCCGTCGCCTGCCTGCGCACCTACTACGACTCCGCCGCCTTCCTCCCCGCCGGGGCCAAGGTCAAGGAAGGCCAGCCCACCCCCGAAGACCGGCCCCAGATGACCGGGTAGGACCCGAGGAGAACCCATGGCTGAGAACCCCAAAGACCCCAAAACCCCCAGCGACGCGCCGAGCCACGAACCCCTGATGAACACCGGCCCCGACGCGATCATCGGCTACAGCGTGGAGACCGGCGAGCCCCTCACCAAGCGCGAGGTCTTCGGCGAGGGTGACCGCGTGGGCGAGGCCCCCGAGCACATCCAGCCGGGGCCCGCGCTCGTGGGCCAGGACGACGCGCCCGAGAGCGCCCCCGTCACCGCGGTCGAGGAGCTCCGGGAGGACCAGCCCCCGCCCGACCGCGAGGCCCTCCTCGCCCGCGAGACCGACCTCTACGAGCCCAACCCCGGCTCCAGCGAGTCCGGCTGGCACAGCGAAGCGGTCGAGGGCCAGCACCCCGACCCCGCCCCCCAGAGCC
>NZ_QXDL01000137.1:0-11090 GCF_003574345.1 Calidithermus terrae | reverse complement strand
GAGGGTTCGGGGGGAGGTGTTTTGGCCGGGGGCTCGGCCTTGGGAGCCTTGGGGGCCGGGCCGGGCAGCCTGAGCACCTGCCCGAGGCTCAGGGCGTTGCCGCTGAGGCCGTTGAGCTCCCTCAGGGCGGCGACGGTGGTGCCGAAGCGCTTGGCGATGGAGTACAGGGTGTCGCCGCGCTGGACGGTGTAGGTGGCCTGCGGCGACGAGGTTGCGGCGTTTTCCTGAGCCAGAATGAAGGGTTGAGTGCACAGCGCTGCGCCCAGGAGCCAGGCAAGCAGGGCTTTGGCTTTCATCCAGCCGAGTGTAGCACAGCTTCCGGGCCCAATGCCCGGAATTTGCCTTAGGCGCGGGGTTCGTCGGCGGGTTCCGCGGCCGGCTTGGGCCCGGGCACGCGCTCGGCCCAGGCGATGCTCGGGCGCAGGAAGAGGGGGGCCAAGAGGGTGGTGCCCACCACCATGAACAGCACCAGGGCGTACTCCTCCTCGTTAACCGCGCCCGCCGCCAGCCCCAGCGCCGCCACGATGAGCCCCACCTCGCCGCGGGGGGCCATGCCCACGCCCACCACCACCGCCCGGCGGAAGCCCTGGGAGAGGGCGCCCAGGAAGCCGCCGACCAGCTTGCCCAGCAGCGCGATGAGCAGGATCACGCTGCCGTAGAGCAGGACGCTGGCGTTGGCGAGGGCGGCGAGCTCGAGCCGCACCCCCACCATGGCGAAGAAGACGGGGGCTAAGAAGCTCTCGACGGCCTGCACGGGCTCCTCCAGCCGCAGCTCCTCGCGCACCTCGGCCAGCAGCATCCCGGCCAGGAAGGCCCCCACGATGGGCGCGAGCCCGATGGCCGCGGCCAGCGAGGCCAGCCCCACGCCCACCAGCAGGGCGAAGCCGAAGGGGCTGCCCACCGGCAGCGACCGGACGGGGATGCGCCGCACCAGCGGCACCAGCAGCACCGCGCTGCCCACGAACACCACCGACAGCAGGCTGATGCGCACGGCGGTGCCCAGCTCGAGCGCCCCGCTCTGGGCCACCCCGTTGACCACCGCCAGCACGATCAGGCCCAGCACGTCGTCGATCACGGCCGCGCCCAGGATGATGCGGCTGTAGGCCCGCGACAGCACGCCCAGCTCCTGCAGCACCCGCGCGGTGATGCCCACGCTCGTCGCCACCAGCGCGGTGCCCAGGAAGAGCGAGGGCAGTTGCTCGAAGCCGATGGCGAGCCCGAAGAAGTAGCCCCCCACGAAGGGAAAGGCCACGCCCAGCACCGCCACCAAGAAGGCCTCCTTGCCCACCGCCAGGATGTCGCGCAGGCGGGTCTCGAGCCCCACCATGAACAGCAGGAAGATCGCGCCCAGCTCGGCCAGGAACTCCAGCACCTCCCCCTCGTGGACCAGGCCCAGCAGCGCCGGCCCCACCAGCACCCCCGCCAGCACCTCCCCGATCACGGCGGGCTGCTTGAGGCGGCGGAAGAGCCAGCCCATGAGCTGCGCGGCCAGCAGCAGGAAGAAGACCTCGAGCAGGTGCCCCGCGCCGTGCATCTAGGCCCCCCCCTGCACGAACAGCCGCAGGAAGTCGCTGCGGGTGAGCGTGCCCAGCAGGTGGTTGTGCGCGTCGATCACCAGCACCCGCCGGTACTGCTGGCCCTCCATCATGCGGGTGAGGGCGGTCTCGAGCGAGTCCTCCGGACGCACGGTCGCGAGCTCGGTGCGCATGACCTCGCTCACCGGGATCCGGGCGTAGTGGGCGTAGATCTTCTCGATGGAGCCGGGGTCTACCCACTCCCCGAAGAGCTGCAGCGCCTGCACGGTGGAAAAAGGCACGTTCTCGGGCTTGGGCAGCAGGTCATCGACCTCGAGCAGCCCGATGAGCTGCTCCTTCTCGTTGACCACCGGCAGCCCGCCGAGGCCGTGCTCGAGCATCCGCCTCGCCGCCACGATCAAGGGTTCGTCGCCCCGCACGGTGTAGGGCCGGGCCTTCATCAGCTCCTTGACTTGCATGCGGGCATTCTAACAGTGGATGCCGGGAGCTGGACGTTGATCGCCGGGCGCCGGGGCGTGGGGCGTACGTCGTACGCAGGACGCCAAACGCATGTCTTACGTCGTACGCCGTACGCGAAGCGCGAAAGGCAAAATGCTTCGGCCTTCGGCCTTGGACCCTAGACCCTCGACGAACCACGGGTCACGGGCCAGGCGACACGCGCCTCCCGCTGACGGCTGACGGCCCCATCTCAGGCGGTGTTCTCGTGCCCTTTTCGTTGGACAAAACGCCTCGAGGTGTGTTATAACTGACAGGTATGTCCTCGTGAGTCCCCTAGCGGCTTCTAGAAGAGGACGACCCGTCGCGCAGGCCACCCCACCCGAGCCCAGAGTAGCTGGGCGGGGTTTTTGGCGCGACAAAGGTTGGAGGAAACAGGCGGATGGAAGACAAGGCAACCCAGACCCCGGCCCAAGCCGGAAACCCCGAAGTTTTTAGCATGGAGCAGGCCCTCCAGGAAGTGGAGGCCCGGCTCGAGAAGACCGTTCAGCGCGGCCAGGTCATCACCGGTACCGTGGTCCTCAAGACCAACGACGGTTTCATGGTGGACATCGGCACCCGCACTGAAGGGATCATCCCTTTCAACCAGCTCACCGAGGCCAACCTGCCTCAGGAGGAGCTGGAGAAGCTCCTGAAGCCCGGCGATGAGGTCACGGTCTACGTGGTGCGCGCCGACCTGGAGAACGGCCAGGTGATCCTCTCGAAGAAGCGCGCCGAGAGCGACCAGTCGTGGGTAAAGCTCCAGGAGCTCTTCGAGAAGGGCGAGCCCGTGGTCGTCCAGGTCCAGGAGAAGGTCAAGGGGGGTCTGGTGGCCCTGATCGAGGGCGTTCGTGCCTTCCTCCCCGCCTCTCAGGTTGACCTGCGCCGCACCCCCGAACTCGACGAGTACGTGGGCCAGAGCGTCGCGGTCAAGATCATCGAGCTCAACCGCAAGAAGGGCCGCGTGATCCTCTCGCGCCGCACCATCCTCGAGGAGGAGCAGAAGAAGCTGCGCTCCGGCCTGCTTTCCAGCCTCCAGGAGGGCCAGGAGGTCGAAGGCCAGGTGGTCGAGGTCACCGAGTTCGGCGTCTTCGTGGCGCTGGGCGGCGTTGACGGCCTGGTGCACCGCTCCGAGATCACCTGGGGCCGCTTCACCCACCCCCGCGAGGTCATCTCCAAGGGCCAGACCGTGCGCGCCAAGGTGCTCTCGGTGGACGCCGACCGCGAGCGGGTCAACCTCTCGATCAAGGCGCTGGTGTCCGACCCCTGGATCAACGTCAGCGAGAAGTACCCCATCGGCTCGCGCGTGAACGGCAAGGTGGTGGGCCTGACCCAGTTCGGCGCCTTCGTGGAGGTGGAGCCGGGCCTCGAGGGCCTCATCCACATCAGCGAGCTCTCCTGGACCAAGCGCCCCAAGCACCCTTCTGAGATCCTCAAGGAAGGCCAGGAGGTCGAGGCCGTGGTGCTGCGCATCGACCCCGAGGAGCGCCGCCTGAGCCTGGGCCTGCGCCAGACCCAGCCCGACCCCTGGAAGACCCTCCCCGACCGCTACCCGCCGGGCACCCCCATCAAGGGCAAGGTCACCGGCCTCACCGAGTTCGGCGTGTTCGTGGAGGTCGAGCCGGGCATCGAGGGCCTGATCCACGTCTCCGAGCTGGATTACCAGCGCATCGAGAAGCCCTCCGAGGTTTTCAAGAAGGGCGATGAGGTCGAGGCCGTCATCCTCAACATCGACCCCGTCGAGCAGCGCGTCTCGCTCTCGCGCAAGCGCCTGCTCCCGCCCCCCATGCCCAGCGAGGCGGGCGAGGAAGACCGTCCCCGCCGCGGCATGGGCCTGGGCCGCGAGGGCCGTCCCGACCAGCGCCCCGGCGCCGGCAAGCGCAAGAAGGGTGGCCGCGAGGGCCGTGGCCGCGACCGCGACTACGACATGGGCGGCATCGACGGCGGCTACTCCGGCTCCTACTCCTCGGGCGAGGCCGCCTCGGCCAGCGTCAAGCTCGGCGACATGTTCGGCGACCTGCTCAACCAGCTCGACCTCGAGGAAGAGACCGAGAAGAAGTAAGCTTCATCGCGTTTCCCGCAAACACCCGCCGACCCCGGCGGGTGTTTTACCCCGCACGGCCCGGTTGGCCGTGCGGGGTATTCGTGCGACCGCTCCCACACCGAAGGAGGGGGAGACGTCGCTGTGAGCTGCGCCGGGGCCTCGCCCTTGCCCGAGCGGACAAAGGAAAACGGCCCCTCAGGGGCCGTTCGTCTGAAGCAGGTATTATACCGGCTTCACAAAGATCCGCTTCAAATCCGTCAGGGGTACATCTTTGTGAAGCCCAGGGCACACCCCTCCCTGACGGTCGGCGAAGAAAGCGTATCCCTTCGGTCGGGGTGGATCGTCTCCCGATGGGAGGCGATCCACCCAAACCGGGTGTTAGAGCAGGGAGAGGAGCTTGTTCTTGACCTGCTTGGCGTCGAGGCCCTTGAGGTTCATGCCCTTGGAGCGCTCGACGATCTCGTAGACCTTGTGCACGTGGGTGGTGGCGACCTTGAAGGTGATGCTGTGCTCGCCGACCTGCACGGTGACCTTGCGCAGGTTGGGGGTCTGCCAGCGCTTGGAGATGCCGGTGGTCTTCTTACCCACGCCGCCATCGGCCTTGGCCTTACCACGGCGGATGATGCTGTTGACCACCATGGGGCGCTTGCCGCTAATTTCGCAAATCCTCGACATTGCTTTCCTCCGCCTAGCTGGCTGCGGCCAGCGTCACGACAACGGGCAAGAGTATAGCACATCCGGCCCGGCTAAGCCAAGGTCAGGCCCCACAGCCCGTCGAGAGCGCCTCACGGAAGCCCTTTCCGTCCCACTCGAGCACGCTCAGGGTGTAGCCCTCGTAGAAGGCGTCCCAGAACACCAGCTCCATCCGGCCGTCGCCGTTGAGGTCGTAGACGCCCACCACGTCGAAGCGCAGGGCGTAGGGCTGGGGCGCTGAGGCGCCGGGGCCGGAGGGCCGGGCGGTGACGGAGGCGCCGAGCTCGAGCGTCTGTAGGCTGGCGGGGTCGTCGCTCGCCAGGCGGCGCACCACGGCCAGCGAGTAGTCGCCCGCCTCGCCGTGGCCGGGCGGGAAGGGCCCGTCGCGCCCGGCGTAGCGCGTCGCCGCCAGGATCACCTCCTGGCGGCCGTCGCCCTCGAGGTCGGCCCGCAGCACGCGGGTGAGCCGGACCTGGGGGTCCCGCAGGCCCTTGCGGGCCAGGAGGCCGCGCACCACGGCGGCGTAGGGGCTGTTGGCGGTGGGCAGCTCCTCCACCGCGCGCGGCTGGAGGTTCCAGGGGGCGGTGGTGGCGACGACCCAGCGGGCGGGGGAGGGGTTGGGGCTCAGGGCCACCCCGTAGTTCCAGCCGCAGGGCTCGCCGCTCTCGGGCCTCGAGCCCTGGGCCTCGCCCAGCGCCGTAGGGCCCGCGAACACCCGGTAGTGCTCGCCCCCCGCGACGCCGGGGACCGTTCGTTGGGCCTCCACCCACCGGCCGTCCCGGCTCGAGCCCAGCAGGTCAGCCCGCTCGGACCCGGGCAGCCGTACCAGGACCGGGTGAGAGCCCCGGGCGGCGGTGTCGGCCCAGCCCAGGCCCAGCAGGAGCGGGAGGAGGAGCGTCCAGGGTCGGGCCATGACCTGCCCAGCGTAGCAGAACCGCGCGGCGTGGCCGAAACCGGCACGGTTGGATAAACTGGGCCGGTATGCCAGGGATCGCGATCATCGGGGCCCAGTGGGGCGACGAGGGCAAGGGCAAGGTCACCGACGCCCTCGCGCAGGACGCCGACTACGTGGTGCGCTACCAGGGCGGGGCCAACGCCGGCCACACCGTGGTGGCCCACGGCAAGACCTTCAAGCTCAACCTCCTGCCCACCGGCGTGATCCACCCCCAGGCCACCAACGTGCTGGGCGACGGCATGGTGATCGACGCCTTCCGCTTCGCCGAGGAGATGGGCAACATCCGGGCGGAGGGCCTCGAGCCCAGGGTGCTGGTCTCGGAGAAGGCCCACCTGGTGCTGCCGCACCACAAGCACGTGGAGAGCCGCAACAACTTCGTGGGCACCACCAAGCGCGGCATCGGCCCGGCCTACTCCGACCGGGCGCGGCGGGTGGGCATCCGCGCCGGCGACCTCCTCGACGAGGCGGTGCTGCGCGAGCGGGTCGAGACCTTGCTCGTCGAGAAGCCCAACTCCACGCGCGAGGCGGGATGGGACTCGCTCGAGAAGGCCCTCGAGGAGCTGGGGCGCATGCGCGAGATCCTGGCCCCGCA
The DNA here is from genome assembly GCF_003574345.1 of Calidithermus terrae. Classification (NCBI taxonomy): domain Bacteria; kingdom Thermotogati; phylum Deinococcota; class Deinococci; order Thermales; family Thermaceae; genus Calidithermus; species Calidithermus terrae. Next base: position 4,797 of record NZ_QXDL01000137.1, on the reverse strand, counting down.
CGTCGCCGACACCGGCAGGATGCTGCGCGAGGCCATCAAGCAGGGCAAGAAGGTGCTCTTCGAGGGGGCCCAGGCCACCCTGCTCGACCTCAACTACGGCGACTACCCCTACGTCACCAGCTCCCACCCCACCGTGGGCGGCATCATCGTGGGCGCCGGGGTGAACCACAAGGCCATCAACAAGGTCTACGGGGTAGCCAAGGCCTACGCCACCCGCGTGGGCAACGGCCCCTTCCCCACCGAACTCCCCGAGGACGAGGCCGAGCACCTGCGGCAGAAGGGCGGCGAGTTCGGCGTGACCACCGGCCGGCCCCGCCGCACCGGCTGGCTCGACCTGCCGCTTTTGAAGTACGCCTGCGAGGTCAACGGCTTCGACGGCCTGGTGCTCACCAAGCTCGACGTGCTCAGCGGCTTCCCCAAGGTGAAGGTGGGGGTCGAGCACACCCCCGATGGCGTGCGCTACGCCGAGCTCGAGGGCTGGGGCGAGCTGGCGGGCATCAGCACCCGCGAGGCGTTGCCCAAGAGCGTGATCAGCCTCATCGAGATGATCGAGGAGTACACCGGGGTGCCGGTGGTCATGTTCTCCACCAGCCCACGCCGCGAGGACACCTTCGGCGCAGTGAGCTGGGTCTGAACGCCGCCGAGCGCAAGACGGCGCGGCGGGAGCCCGGGCCCAGGAAGGGCAGGGAGCAGCCTTTCGGCCGTCAACCGTCAGCGGGCGGCAGGAGGCTGGTGGCTCGTGGTTCGCCCCACCCCGTCCCTCCCCGCCCGCGGGGAGGGTTTATCCCCCCGGCCCCCCTTGCTAAGGGGGGTGACAAGGGCGTTTCGCGTCTTGCGTTTGGCGTTTTGCGTACGACGTACGACGTACGACCCGCCCCCGGCGCCCGGCTACCGGCCCAGCGCGAAGGGGTTGAAGTCGGTGTCGCGGTCGTAATAATCTTCGCCCTCGCGCCTCTTGAGGAAGCCCACCACCGCGTAGGTGACGGGGGTGAAGAGCACCTCGACCCCCACCTTGAAGACGTAGTTGGAGACGAACACCGTCCACAACAGGCTGTTGTCCCACACGCCGTAGAAGGCGATGAGCAGGAAGATGCCGGTGTCGAGGCCCTGGCCCACCAGCGTCGAGCCGATGGTGCGCACCCACAGCCAGCGCCCCTGGGTCGCTATCTTGAGCTTGGCGAGGATGAAGCTGTTGACGAACTCGCCCACCCAGTAGGCCACCAGGCTGCCCAGCACGATGCGCGGCACTAGGCCCAGGATGGTGGAGAAGGCCTGGGCGGTGCCCTGGCTCTGCGGGTCGGCGGGGGTGGGGAGGAGGTTGACGAGGCCGAAGGTCAGCGCCGCCAGCATCAGCAGGAAGAAGCCGGTCCAGATGACGCGGCGGCTGCGCTTGTAGCCGTACACCTCGGTGAGCACGTCGCCGAAGATGTAGGCCAGCGGGAAGAGGATGGTGCCGCCGTCGAAGGTGAAGGGGCCGAGCAGCACCACCTTGGTCGAGGCGACGTTGGAGACGATCAGGACCACCACGAACAGGGCGGTGATCAGGTCTAGGTAGCGGTAGGTCTTCATGGGCGAGCCCTCAACAAAACAAGAGTCTACCCCTTCAGGGGCTCGAGGGCACGCAGGATTAGGCAGCCTACGGCGCGTGGCTCGGCAGCCACGCACAAGGCAAAATTCCATGGGGGCGCAAGCCCTTGCGCCCCCCACAGCATTCGACGTTCAGCGTTCGGCTATCGGCCATCGACTACCGACCCTAATCCCCCTGCGACGTGATAAACGGCAAATTCCGGTCGAACTGGCTGCGGTCGAGGCCGTAGCCGTAGACGAAGGCGTCCTCGATCTCGAAGCCCAGGTAGTCGATGGGGACTTCGACGCGGCGGCGGGCGGGCTTGGAGAGGAGGGCGGCGACCTTGAGGCTGGCGGGCTGGCGGGCCTCGAGCATGCGCAGCAGGTAGTTGAGGGTGATGCCGGTATCGACGATGTCCTCCACCACGATCACGTGGCGGTTGGCGATGGGGATGCGCAGGTCCTTGAGCACCTCGACCTCGCCGGAGGTGCGGGTGGAGTTGCCGTAGGAAGAGACGGCCAGGAAGTCCATGCTCAGGGGGAGGTCGATGGCGCGCACCAGGTCGGCCATGAAGATGAAGGCCCCGTTGAGCACGCACACCAGGTGGGGATCCTGGCCGGCGTAGTCGCGGGCGATCTCGGCGCCCAGGGCCTTGATGCGGCCCTGGATCTCGGCTTCAGTGATTTGAACGCTTCCCTTTCCGGGATGGAAGATGCTCACGTTGCGATTTTACTCGAGCCTCGCGCGGCTTTTGGGTCCGGTTCCGATCGGCGGGGTTTTCGGACGCTGCGGCTCGAGGCTTAGCCTGCGCGGCCTGCTTGCGGGGTTTGGCGGGCGCTTCCGGGGTGCTCCGGGGTTTTTCGCGCGCCGGGTGGGGCCTGGGGCGCCGGGCCTCCCGGGCGGGCTCGGACGGCTGCGGCTTCGGGCGCTGCGGCTTGGGCTTAGGGGGCTCGGCGGTGAGGGCGGCGATCTCCTCGGGGCCCAGGTAGCGCCACTCGCCGGGCTTGAGGCCGCCGAGCTCGAGCATGCCGATCTGGGTGCGCACCAGCCGCTCGACGGGGTAGCCCACGGCCTTGAGCATGCGCCGCACCTCGCGCTTGCGGCCTTCGGTCATGACCAGCCGGGCGCCGCCGTTCATGGGCTTGGCCTCGAGGGCCTTGGCGGGGCCGTCCTCGAGCTCGACCCCGCTCACCAGGCGCCTGCAGGCGGCCAGGGAGACCTCGCCGCCCCGGCACCAGGCCCGGTAGACCTTGCGCACCCCGTAGCGCGGGTGGGTGAGGCGCTCGGTGAGGTCGCCGTCGTTGGTGAGCAGGAGCAGCCCCTCCGACTCGCGGTCGAGGCGGCCCACCGGGTGCAGCCCCGGCACGTCGGGCACGAGCTGGTAGACGGTGCGCTCGGCGTGGCGGTCCTGCTTGGTGGTGGTGACGCCGGCGGGCTTGTGCAGCGCGATGACCACCTTGCGCTGGGGCAGCCGCACCCGCTCGCCGTCGAAGTGCACCACGTCGCCCTCGCCCACGCTGCTGCCCAGGCCGGCCACCTGGCCGTTGACGGTGACGCGTCCGGCCCGGATCAGCTCCTCGGCCTTGCGGCGGCTGGCGATACCGGCTCGAGCGAGAAATTGCTGAAGTCGCATATCTCCTTACTTTAAGCCACGCCGCCGCCGTATCCTACAGAGGACGCAAGACCGAGGGGGGATTATGGCCGGGAAATTCGTGCTCCAGCGTACGGCAGACGGGCAGTACCTGTTCAACCTCCAGGCCGCCAACGGCGAGGTCGTGCTCACCAGCGAGCGCTACATGAGCAAGGACGCGGCGCTCGCGGGCATCGCCTCGGTGCGCATCAACGCGCCCATCGACGCGCGCTACGAGCGGCTTAGCTCGAGCGACGGCCGCCCCTACTTCGTGCTCAAGGGGGCCAACGGGCGCGTGCTCGGGCACAGCGAGACCTACGGCTCGGCGGCGGCGCGGGACCGGGGGATCGACTCGGTGGAGCACCACGCCCCGGAGGCGGAGCTCGACGACCGCACCTAGCGCGGCCTGGCGCAGGCGTTAGCATGGCCCCATGAACCCTAGCGACTTGGCCGCGCTCGCCGAGCAGGTCCGCGCAGGCATGGAGCAGCACCAGGTCCCCGGCTTAGCCATCGGGATCTGGCACGACGGGGAAGAGTGGGCCGCGGGCTTCGGCGCGACCAGCCAGGACCACCCCCTGCCCGTCACGCCGGAGACCCTCTTCCAGATCGGCTCGACCACCAAGACCGTCACCGCCACGCTGGTGCTGCGGCTGGTGGAGGCGGGGAAGCTCGAGCTCGACGCGCCCGTGCGGCGCTACCTCCCCGAGCTGAAGCTGCAGGACGAGGACGCGGCCCGCCGCGTCACCCTGCGCCACCTGCTCACCCACACCGGCGGCTGGGCCGGCGACCTCTTCGTGCGCACCGGCGACGGCGACGACGCGCTGGCGAGGTACGTGGCCGCCATGGCCGGCCTGCGGCAACTGGCCCCGCTGGGCGGGCTGTGGTCGTACAACAACGCCGGCTTCGCCCTGGCCGGGCGGGTGGTCGAGGCGGTGACGGGCCGGCCCTACGAGCGCGCCTGCCGGGAGTGGGTGCTCGAGCCGCTGGGCCTGAGCCAAAGCTTCTTCTTCCCCGAGGAGGTGATGGTGCACCGCTTCGCGGTGGGCCACCTGCTGCGCGGCGGGCAGCGCACCATCGCCCGCCCCTGGGCCTTAGCCCGCAACGCCAACGCCGTGGGCGGCCTTTCCTCCACCGTGCGCGACCAGCTCCGCTACGCCCGCTTCCACCTGGGCGACGGCCGCAACGAGCAGGGCGAGCGGGTGCTCTCGCCGGAGTCCATGCGGCTGCTGCAGACCCCGCAGGTGCCGGCCGCCGACGGGCAGGAGATGGGCCTCTCCTTCTTCCTGCGCGACGTGGGCGGGGTGCGCGTGGTGAGCCACGGCGGGGCCACCAACGGCCAGATGTCGGCCTTCTGGTTCGTCCCCGAACGCGACTTCGCCTGCACCATCCTCACCAACGCCGACCACGGCCGCTTCCTCAACAACCACCTCACCGCCTGGGTCCAGAAGCACCTGCTGGGCCTCGAGGCCCCCGCTTCTGGCTGCCGAAGGGGCAACCGCTGTCGAAGGGGTTGCGGGCTTGAACGGCGCGATGGCCGGGCGCGGGTCGTGCGTCGTACGTCCTACGCCGTACGCTGTACGCGAGACGCCTTGTTCCCCCC
>NZ_QXDL01000136.1:0-11442 GCF_003574345.1 Calidithermus terrae | reverse complement strand
TTGCGGCGGCTGGCGGGGAGCGGTAAGCCCTAAGCACGTCGGAAAAAGGGCGGGCCCCGTGCCCGCCCCTACAGAAGGCGTTTCGCGTCTTGCGTTTCGCGTTTGGCGTCTTGCGTTTCGCGTTTCGCGTCTTGCGTCTGGCGTCTAGCGTTCGGCGTACGACGTACGACGTAGGACGTACGACCCACGTTCAGCGTTGGGCGTTCAGCATCCCACCCATCACACCACCGGCGCCTCCGTGGGGTCGTGGATGCGCCCCTCGAGGCCGTTGAGGAAGCCGGCGGGGTAGCCCCGCTGCAGGGCCATGACCTCGGCGAGGATGCTCAGCGCGACCTCCTCGGGGGTCTCGGCGCCGACGGCGAGGCCCACCGGGCTGCGGACCCGCCGCAGTTGCTCGGGGGTGAGGGGGGTGCCCTCCCGGGCGAGGCCCTCCGCGATCTTCAGAAAGCGCGAGCGGGGGCCCAGCAGGCCGACGTAGGGGGCCGGGGTCTGGAGCGCGAAGGCCAGGGTGCTCTGGTCGATGAGGAGGTTGTGGTTCATCACCAGCACGAAGGTGCGGGGGCCGACCTCGAGCGCCCGCGCGAAGTGCTCAGGGCGCAACAGCCGGACCTGGGCCCCGGGGAAGCGCGAGGGGAGGGCGAATTTGTCGCGCATGTCCACCACCTGCACCCGGAAGCCCAATTGCACCGCCAGCCGCGAGAGCGGGACGGCGTCGTGGCCCGCGCCGAAGATCACGAGCTCGGCAGGCGGCAGGCTCACGTCGAAGAACACCGGGACCGTGCGCCCGTCGGAGGCCCGCAGGGCGTGGGTGGCGGCGCGGGGCTGCAAGGCCTGCAGGACCTGGTGGGCCCTGGCCCGCGCCTGGGCCTCGAGCCCCGCGTCGGCCAGGGCGCCCGCCGAGGCGGCCTCGCCCACGAACAAGCGGCCCAGGCCGGGCTCGAGGGGCGTCGCCAGCACCGCGAGCTCGCCGCGCTCGAGGGCCTCGAGCCAGCGGTTGGTGACGGGCTCGTCCTGCACGGGCTCGATGTAGACGTCCACCGCCCCGCCGCAGCCGATGCCCAGCCCCCACATCACCTCCTCGTCCAGGTTGTACTCCGTGCGCACGGGCTGCCCGTCCCGCATGACCTGCTGGGCCACCTCCACGATCTCGGGCTCGAGGCAGCCGCCGCTGAGCATGCAGGTGTAGCTGCCGTCCCGCCGCACCAGCATCCGGGTCCCCTCGCGCCGGTAGGCCGATCCCGTCACCCCCACGATGGTCGCCCACGCGACGGGCTCCCCCGCGGCACGGGCCTCGCGGATGCCTTGAAGCATCGCCTGGACTTCGGGTTGTTCCACGAGGCCAATTCTATCGGGGCGAGCCCGGGGTGCATTGGGGAGAAAGCTACGATGGCCGGGAGCGGGTCGTGCGTCGTGCGTCCTACGTCGTACGTCGTACGCAAGACACAAAACGCCTTTTGTTTACTCCCCTTGCTAAGGGGGGCTGGGGGGATCCCTATCCCCGCGCGCGGGGATGGGTGCCTTTCCACTACAAGCTGATGGCTGACAGCTTATTGCTCCTCGCCTTAGGATGAAGCATGGACCCCTACCTCGCCCGGATCATCGCCCTGTTGGGGAAGGACGACCCGTTGGCCTCGCTGGCGGCCATGCCGCGGCGGCTCGAGGAGCTTTTGCCGCAGATCGAGCCGGAGAAGCCTTATGCGCCGGGCAAGTGGAGCGCCCGCGAGATCCTTTGTCACCTGGCCGACACCGAGATGGCGCTGGGCTTTCGCTTCCGCCAGATCCTCGCGCAGGACAACCCCACCGTGCAGCCTTTCGACCAGGACGCCTGGGCCGCGCGCTACGGCGGGCTGCCGATGGAGCTGGCCTACGACGCCTTCAGGGCCCTGCGGGCGTGGAACCTGGCGTTGCTGCGCGGCCTGAGCGAGGGGGACCTGGCCCGCAGCTACTACCACCCCGAGCGCGAGGAGTGGGAAAGCCTGCACCTGCTGGTGCGTTTTCTGGCCGGGCACGACCTCAACCACCTGGGGCAGCTCGAGGTCATCGCCTCGCAAAGCGCGCGAGGCTGAAGGGCTCGGCGCACCCCCGGTGTCGCCGGGGGTGTCACGCGCCGTGCTCTGCCAGGAAGCCCTCGAGCCGCGCCTTCACCCCGGGCCACTCCTCGAGCAGCACGCTGTACACGGCGCTGTCGCGGACCCCGCCGTCGGCGGCGGGCAGGTGGGCCCGCAGGACCCCGTCGAGCTTGGCCCCCAGGCGCTCGATGGCCCGGCGCGAGCGCTGGTTGCGGGCGTCGGTCTTGAGGGTCACGCGCCGCACCCCCCAGACCTCGAAGGCGTGGGCGAGCTGCAGCAGCTTGGCCTCGGTGTTGACGCCGCTGCGCTGGGCCTGGGGCGCCAGCCAGGTCCAGCCGATCTCCACCGCGTCGGGGAGGCCCCCTCGAGCCAGCGGGCTCCCGGCGGGCCACTTCCAGTGCTCGAAGTTGGCGAAGCGGGTGCTGCCCACGGCCCGGCCGGAGCGCTTATCCACGGTGAGGAAGGGCACCGCGTTGCCCCGGGCCTGTTCGTCGAGGGCGGTCTGGACGTACACGCGCATGCCCTCGAGGGTGCGCGGCACGGTGGTGAGGGGGTAGGGCTCGGCCTGGGCGAGCTCGAGCAGCACCGGCAGGTGCTCCAGGGTGAGGGGCTCCAGGCGCACCCGCCGCCCCTCCAGGGTGAGGGGGCGGGTGACGTCGGGGTTCACGGCGCCCTCCAGAGCATCTCGTTGCTGGGGCGGAAGCCCAGCCCCTCGTAGATGCGGCGCCCGGCCTCCGAGGCGTGCAGCGCCACCGTGCGCGCGCCGCGCCCCCGGCAGTGCTCGAGGGCCTGCCCCACCAGCGCCCGCGCCAGCCCCCGCCCCCGGTGCCCGGGCTCGGTGTAGACGTTGAGCACGTAGCCGCGCAGGGTCTGGAGGCTGTCGGCCCGGGGGGGCCACTCCAGGAGCATCAGGCCCGCCCCGGCCACCACCTCGTCCCCTTCACAGGCCAGGAAGCCCGCGTAGTACCCGCTCTCCAGCGAGCGCCGCACCCAGGGGACGAAGGCCCGGATGGCCTCCTCCATGCCGGCGTCGTCGGGGTGGCCCATGTCCACGAACATGCGGCGGCGCTGGTGCGCGACGCGCTCGGCGTCGGCGGGGGTGGCCCGGCGGAAGGCGTACATCAGCGCTCCTCCAGGCGCTCCGCCATGCGCCGGGCGATGCCCTGCCCGGCGGGGTCGGGGCTTTGGGCCAGGGCTTCGGCCACGCGGCGCCGGTCGGCGGCCGAGCGGTTCTGCGAGAGCTTGAACTTGCCCTCCAGCCGCGCGATCTCGACCTCGAAGGCCACCACGCCCTTGACCATGCCCTCGAGGTAGCTCGCGGGCAGCGCGTCCATGTCCCAGGCCGGCTCGTGCTGGCGCACCAGGCCCCGCAGCATGGCCTTGACGGCCTCGGGCTCCTCCACCAGCCGCGCCTTGCCGTAGGCGTGCACGGTGACGTAGTTCCAGGTGGGCACGCTGGGGTGCTTCTCGTACCAGGACGGGGAGACGTAGCTGTGGTCGCCCTGGAAGATCACCAGCACCTCGGGGTTGGCCTCGAGGGTGGTCCACTGGGGGTTGGCGCGGGCCATGTGGGCCTCGAGGCGGTTACGCCCCGCGTCGAGCACGAAGGGCAGTGGGGTGGCGAAGGGCCGCCCCTCGTGGACGCTGACCAGCGTGGCGAAGCTGAAGCGGCGCATGAGCTCGTGCAGCGGGCCGGGGTCGTCCACGCGGAAATGGCCGGGCAGGTACATGCTTCCGAGGGTACGCCCGGATTGGACCGTCCGGAAGAGCCAATGCCAAGTGCTACACTGGAGCCAATGCTGAGCCTGCCCGGCTTCCAACCCCGGGGCGAAAGCCCGCTGTACCGCCAGCTCTACGACTACCTGCGCGAGGGCATCCTCAAGGGGCAGCTCGCGCCCGGCACCCGGCTGCCCCCCACCCGCGACCTCTCCCGCGAGCTCGGGCTCTCGCGCAACACCGTGGTCACGGCCTTCGAGCAACTGCTGGCCGAGGGCTACCTCGAGGCCCGCGTGGGCGACGGCACCTACGTGGCGCGCACCCTCCCGGGGCAGTGGGAGCCGCGGCCCCTGGCGCAGGGGCTCGCCGGCAACGGGCGGCGGCTCTCCCGGCGCGGCGAGGAGCTCGCCCGCACCCCCGTCACCCTGCGGCGCAAGCGCGGCAGCGGGGTCTTCCGCGCGGGCCTGCCCGACTTCCGGGCCTTCCCCATGAAGCTGTGGGCCAAGCTCGAGGCCCGCCACTGGAAGCTCGCCCCCGACGAACTGCTCAACTACAGCGACCCGGCCGGCCACCACCCCCTGCGCGAGTCCATCGCCGCCTACCTCCAGGCCTCGCGCGGGGTGGCCTGCACGCCCGAGCAGGTCATCATCACCACCGGCTCGCAGCAGGGGCTCGACCTCGCCGCCCGCCTCCTCCTCGACCCCGGCGACGCGGTGTGGGTGGAAGACCCCGGCTACCTGGGCGCGCGCGGGGCCTTCCTGGCGGCCGGGGCGCGGGTGGTGGGGGTGCCCGTGGACCCCGAGGGCCTCGACGTGGCCGCGGGCCGGCGGCTCGAGCCCGCCGCCCGGCTGGCCTACGTGACCCCCTCCCACCAGTACCCTCTGGGCGTGACCCTCAGCCTCACCCGGCGGCTGGCGCTGCTCGAGTGGGCCTCCGAGCACTCGGCCTGGGTCGTCGAGGACGACTACGACAGCGAGTACCGCTACCGGGGCCGCCCCCTGGCCGCCCTGCAGGGCCTCGACCGCGAGGGGCGGGTGATCTACGTGGGCACCTTCTCCAAGGTGATGATGCCGGGGCTGCGCCTGGGCTACCTCGTCGTCCCCCCCGACCTCGTCGAGGCCTTCGTCGCCGGGAGGGCCCTGATGGACCGCCACCCGCCGGGGCCGGTGCAGGCGGTGCTGGCCGAGTTCATCCGCGAGGGGCACTTCGTGCGCCACATCAAGCGCACCCGGCTGCTCTACGCCGAGCGGCAGCAGGCCCTGATCGAGGCCCTCGAGCGCCGCTTCGGGGGCTGGCTCGAGGTGCACCGGGCCGAGGCCGGGCTGCACCTGGCCGCCTGGCTACCCCCGGGCACCGACGACCAGGAGGCCTCGCGCCGCGCGGCCGCGCAGGGCGTCGAGGCGCTGCCGCTGTCGGCCTACGGCCTGGCGAAACTGCCCCGCGGCGGCCTGATGCTCGGCTACGCGGCCTTCACGCCGGCCGAGCTCGAGGAGGGCGTGAGCGCGCTGCGCGAGGCGCTGGGCCCGCTCATGAAGTGAACCTTTAGCCGGTTTCTCATCGCCGAATTGGCCTTGCCCTGGGGCCGTGGGCGACGCCAGGACCTTTTCATAAATTGGAAGCAAATGAGAGAACTCTAAGACATCTTGGCAACTTCTCATGAGAAATCCGCCTACCTTGCAGCCATGGAGCACATGGATCAACCCCTCATCCTGATTATCGAAGACGAGAAGGATATCGCTCGCTTCATCGAGCTCGAGCTCCAGGCCGAGGGCTACCGCACCGAGGTGGCCTACGACGGGGTGACCGGGCTCTCCCGCTTCCGCGAGGTCAACCCCAACCTCGTCATCCTCGACCTGATGCTCCCGGTGGTGGACGGGCTCGAGGTGGCCCGCCGCATCCGCAAGACCTCCAACATCCCCATCCTCATCCTCACCGCCAAGGACCGCGTGGAGGACAAGGTCGAAGGCCTCGACGCCGGGGCCGACGACTACCTCGCCAAGCCCTTCTCCATCGAGGAATTGCTCGCGCGCATCCGCGCCCACCTGCGCCGCGTCACCCCCGCCATCACCGGCGAGATCCGCGTGGCCGACCTCATCATCAACCTCGAGGGCCGCGAGGTCTTCCGCGCCGGCCGCCGCATCGAGTTCTCCAACAAGGAGTTCGAGCTGCTCGAGCTTTTGGCGAAGAGCCCCGGCAAGGTCTTCAGCCGCTTCGAGATCGAGGAGAAGGTCTGGCCCGGCTACCAGGGCGGGAGCAACGTGGTGGACGTGTACATCGGCTACCTGCGCAAGAAGCTCGAGGGCCCCAACGAGCGCCGGCTGATCCACACCGTGCGCGGGGTGGGGTACGTGTTGCGGGAAGATTGATGTCGGTGGTCGGTAGCCGGTAGCCGGGCGCGGGTCGTATGTCGTACGTCCTACGCCGTACGCAAGACGCGAGGCGCCTGGTTCCCCCCCTTGGCAAGGGGGGTTAGGGGGGATAAACCCTCCCCGCCGGCGGGGAGGGGCGAACCATAGGCAACACGCCACGGACTTAACGCTGGCGGTTGAAAGCTGACCGCTTATCGCTTAACGTCGAACGCCTCACCAATCTTCGGGCATTTAACGTTTAGCGTGAGGCCTTAGGCATCCCTATGACCCTGCGTAACCGCATTACCCTGCTCACCCTGGCGCTGCTGGTGTCTTCGTTGCTGGTGCTGGGGGCCGTCGTGTACGCGACGCTGCGGAGTTATCTGTTTTCGGGCATCCGCCCTGAGCTCGAGGCCGCCCTCTCCCAGATCGAGTCGGCCATCGACGACCCCAACGTGCTCAGCCGCCTCGAGGCGCTGTCGCGCATCTCGCCCAACCTCTACGCCCAGCTCGTGCGGGCGTTCGGGGACCTCCAGTCCCTGGGGCCTACCGGCCGGGAGTTCTTTACCGTCCGCATCCTCACCAGCCCCAACCTGGGCAGCTCGAACTTCTCGGTGTCCCTGCGCGACCTCGAGCGCGTGTGGCGGGGCGAGCTCATCTACACCCGGGCCTCGATCCAGCGCGACAACCTGCCCTCCCTCAACGTCCAGGTCATCGCCAAACGCCTCAAGGCCGACCCCTTCGGGCAGGGGGAGCTGCAGGACTTCATCCTGGTCGTGGGCCGCCCGCTCGACTCGGTGAGCCTGGTGCTCTCGCGCTGGCTGCAGGTCTACAGCGCGGTGGCGGTGGTGGTGCTGCTGCTGGCCGCGCTGCTGGCCCAGCGGCTGGTGCGGCGCACCCTCGAGCCTTTGGAGTGGGTGGCCCGCAAGGCCGAGGCGGTGAGCCAGAAGCCCGAGGCCCTGCCCGAGCCCCAGGGCCAGGACGAGGTGGCGGCGCTGATCCGCTCGCTCAACCGCATGATGGCCCGCCTCGAGAGCACTTGGCAGGCCCAGACCCAGTTCGTCGCCGACGCCTCGCACGAGTTGCGCACCCCCATCACCGCCATCCTGGGGCACGTGAGCTTCCTGCTGCGCCGCACCCCGCTCACCGAGCAGCAGCGCGAGAGCCTCGAGGTGGTCGTGCGCGAGAGCGAGCGCATGAAGAAGCTCGTCACCGACCTGTTGGAGCTCTCCAAGAGCGGCAACTGGAAGCTGCACATGGGCGCGGTGCACGTGCCCACGCTGCTCGAGCAGATCCAGGAGGAGTACGCCCGCAGCTTCGAGGGCCGCATCGAGCTCGAGGCGCCCGAAAACCTCTGGGTGCAGGGCGACCCCGAGCGGCTGCACCAGGTCTTCGCCAACCTGGTCTCCAACGCCATCAAGGCGCGGGCCACCCGGGTGCGCCTGGTGGCCCGCGACGTCTCGGCGGGGGTGGTGATCCGCGTGGAGGACAACGGCGAGGGGATCCCCGCCGAGCACCTGCCCCGCCTCTTCGAGCGCTTCTACCGCGTGGACAAGGCCCGCGACCGCGAGCGCGGCGGCACCGGGCTGGGGCTGGCGATCGTGAAGACCATCGTCGAGGCCCACGGCGGGCGGGTGTGGGTGGAGAGCACCGTGGGCAAGGGCACCACCTTCAGCGTTTCCTTAACGCGCGCAACCGCTCCGCAGCCTCAGTTGCGCTGATCTCGCCCTTCTCCAGCAGCCCCAGGATCTCCTGCTTCTCCTCGGGGCTGGGGCCGGGAGGGGGCACCTCCTCGTACTCGTAGCCCAGGGTCTTGAGCAGGTTCTCGAAGCGGGCCCGCACCGTGGGGTACGACAGGCCCAGGATGCGCTCGACCTCCTTGAGGTTGCCGCGCACCTTCACGAACAGCCGCAAAAACTCGAGCTGTTCGCCGGGAAGCTGGGCGAATTCGTTGGGCTGGAACTCCCCCTTGACCTCGGCGCGGCACTGGGGGTTGGAGCAGACCAGGCCCGACACCCGCAAGGGGCTCTGGCAGGCGGGGCACTGCGTGGGGACGGGGTAGATTCTCATGGGTTCACCTTCTCTGAGCCTCTGGAGGGCGGAGGGCCGGATACCGCTCACCGCTTCACCACTGCCCCACCTTGACCCGCACCGGGCCGCGCGGACCGCCCAGGGATGCCCCGCCGGCCTGGAAGCGGGCGACGTCCTGCAGCTCGACGTCAACGACCGTGAGGGGCCCCTGGTGGCGGATCAGGCGCAGGCCGGTGCGGGCTTGCTCGAGGTAGTACGCCGCGCCCTGGCTCCAGCGCCCGGCGAGGGCCTCGGCCAGGTAAACCAGGCCCTCGAGCACCAGCGTGGGGATGAAGAGCACGACGGGGATGGGGATCACCGGCCCCCGGACGTAGACGTAGAGGAAGCGCGGCAGGAGTCGCTGAAGGGTCGGCACGGCCCCATTTTGCCTCCTCCCGGCGGTCAGGATCTGAACGGCCATGAAACCCTCCAGCGTCCGTCAGGCGTCCGGCGCTTCCTCACACCACCTCGATGACCACGTGCATGGTGCCCTTGAGCGGGCTGCGCTGGCCTTCCTCGCCGGTGAACTGGGCCATGTCCTGGATCTCCACGTCCACCAAGCGGCCCTCCGGCAGGTCGCCCTTGAGCATGTCCAGGATGCCCGCCAGGTCGATGCCCTGGGCGCTCATGGCCTGCTTGGCGTCGGGGGGGATGAAGTTGGAGGCGAACTTGGCGAGCGAGACCGGCAGGTTGACGTTGACCTTGATGCCCTCGCCGTTGACCGAGATGCGCAGCATCCGGGCGATGCCCCGGGCGGGGGGCGCGGGCGGCGCAGGGGGCGCCATCACCGCCACCCCTCCTGGGGCGCGGGGGCCGGTGGCCGGGGGTTCGATGGCCTCGAGCAGCCGCACGGCCTCCTCGACCGAGATCTTGCCTTCCTTGACCATGTCCATGATTCGGCGCTTGTCTTCCATAGGTGTCTCCCTTGACGCTCAGGTGAGGAGGTTGAGGCTGCCCATCTTGACCTGGATTTCGAGCTTGGCTCTGCCCTGGCCCTCGAGGATGTTGAAGCTCTGGCGCATGCCGGGGAAGCCCCGCTCGTTGTCGAGGCGGTGCTTGCCGGTGCTGGTGAAGTTGCCCATGATCACCTCGCCCTGGGCCTCGTAGTCCGAGCCGGGCAGCAGCTTCAGCACGGCGCTGCCGGCCTTGACCTGCACCCGGTGCTGGCCCTGGTCGAGGTACAGCTCGGCGTTGAGGGTGCCGGCCTTCACGTTGGCGTCGATCCCGCCGAGGTTGCGGGCGATCAGGTTGCCCGCCCCGACGGAGGCCCGCAGGTAGGGCAGGTCGTCGGCGATCACCGTACCGGCCGAAAGGTCGACGTCGAGCCCCACCCCGCCGGGCAGGCTGACGGTGACGGGGCGCTCGTGGGCGTGCCATTCGCCCCCGTGCCAGCCTTTGGGGCCTTTGGGACGCGCGTCGAGGTGGTAGTCGGTGCCCTTGGCGCGGAATTCCGCCTCGCCCTCGACCCTCGGCTCGCTGAGGCTAGGATCGACCCGCACCTCGAGGGTCCGCGCGCTCACCCGGGCCCGCAGCCAGCGCGTGGGCCCGGCCTGGGCCTCGGCCTCCGCCTCGGCGGCTTCGGCCTCCGCGAGGGCCTCCAGCAACAGGCTGGCCTCCTCCTGGGTGATGCGCCCCTCGTCGAGCAGCGCCTGGATGCGTTCGCGTTCGGTCATGCCCTCTCCCGATCGGATCTGCTCGCTCATCCTTAGGCCCTCACTTCGAGGTTGCCCACGCTGACGGAGGCCTCGAGCCGCGCCGAGCCCTGCCCCACCTGGCGGGGGGTGGTCTCGAGGTTGCCCAGGCCCACCCGCGACTCGACCTTGACGCTCGAGCCGGGCAGGATCTTCACGTCCACCTCGCCCAGCGTGACGTTGAGGCGGTGGCGGCCCTCGGTCAGCAACACGCTGCCCTCGATCTGGCCGGTCTTGACCTCCACGTCCACGCCCTGCACGTCGCTCAAACCCACCTCGCCGGCCATCAGCCGGGCCTTGACGTAGGGCAACCCCCGGGCCCGCACTTCGCCGGCGGTGCCGTGCACCTCCAGGCCCCACCCGGCGGGCACCCGCACGGTCACCTGCCCGACCTTGAGCCCGCCCAGCAGGTTGCCCAGGAAGTCGCCGCCGGGGATCTGGGGGGAGACCTCGAGGTCGCGCCCGTTCTCGCGGGCCTCCACCTTGCCCTCGACCTGCGGCTCCCGGAGGCTGGGGTCGAAGCTGGCGACCAGCTCGCCCGCGGTCAGCCGTACCCGCACCCAGCGCAGGGCGGAGGGGTTCTCGCCGGCGCGGGGCGGGGCGTAGGCTTCCTGAGGGTTCCCCCCCGAGGCGGGGCGGTAGCCCACGGGCTCGCTGAAGGGGGCCTCGAGGGCCTCGCTCAGCAGCCGGGCCTCTTCCTCGGTGATCTTGCCTTCCTTGAGCAGGTTCTGGATGCGTTCGTGTTCGCTCATCTCGTCTCCTTCAGGCCTCGAGGGTGAGGTCGCCCTGGTTGTGCTCGATCCACAAGCGGGCCTCGCCCCGGCCCAGTTGGCCCTTGAAGTCGCGCCCGCGCAGGGTGAAGGGCCCGCGCGGGTCGAGGTCGCCCCCGCGGATGCGCCCCTCCACCTTCACGCTCGAGCCGCGCAGCTCGATCTCGGCGTCGGTGCTAGCCATCACCAGGCGGTGCTCGCCCTGGCTGAGCTTGAGGGTGGCCTCGAAGTCGCAGCTGTTGAGCTCGAGGTCGACGCCCTGCACCCGCTCGAGCTCCACCGAGCAGGAGTGGGCCCTCCCCTTCACCCACGCCAGGCCCTCGGCCTCGAAGTCGCAGCCGTGCACGTCGAGCTCGAGGCCCCAGCCCTCGGGCAGCTCGATGCGCACGTCGTCGGTGATCTCGTCGTCGGTACCGACCTCGAGGTCGGCGCCGTCGTCCTGGACGCTCACCGGGCCGCGGATGTCGGGCTCCTGCAGCCGGGGGTTCGCCTTGACCGCCACCGAGCAGTCCCTCAGGCGGGCGCGGACCCAGCGGAGGGTGGGCGGCAGCGTGCCCAGGCGCACCTGCTGGGTCTGTGGGCGGAAGTCGTGCGGCGGGGGCGAGGCTTCCTCGAGCTCGCGCAGCGCGCCCAGCAGGATCTGGGCCTCCTCCTCGGTGATGCGGCCCTCGCGCAGCAGGTTGTGGATGCGTTCGTGGTCGTTCATGGGGCTCCTCGCGGCCTCAGGCTTCTTGGATGAAGACGAACAGGGGTTGGAAGGAAGGGTTGGGGGCGGGGG
>NZ_QXDL01000135.1:0-11449 GCF_003574345.1 Calidithermus terrae | reverse complement strand
GGGTGGCCGGCGGCTTCGCGGTGCTCCCGGGGCACGCCCAGGGGGGAACCCTGCCCGACCCCGCCCCCTACGCCCGCGTCGACACCCTGGTGGTGCTGATGGGGGTGGGGGAGCGGGCCCGCATCGCGGCGGCGCTGATCCGGGCCGGGCGCAGGCCGGGGGAGCCGGTGGCCTTCGTCGAGAACGGCTCCACCCCCGAGGAGCGGGTGGTGACCGCCACCCTGGGCCGGGTGGCGGAAGGGGGGGTCGAGGTGCGCCCCCCCGCCGTGTGGGTCATCGGGGAGGTCGTGCGGGTGCGGGAGCGGCTCGAAGCCCTCGAGCGGGCCGTCGCCGGAAGGGAGCGGCTCGAGGCCCCAACCTCACAGCCCCATCAGACCAGCATCCCTAAGGAGGTCACATGAACACACCCGGGGCAGCCCTCGAGCGCTTTCACCGCCGCGCGGTGCTCACGGTGTCAACCCTGGCCTTCACCCTCTTGTTCGCGGTGTGGGTGCTGTTTTCCATCATCGGGCTGCCCATTCGCGAGGAATTGGGGCTCACCGACAGCCAGTTTGCCCTGCTCAGCGCGATCCCGATCCTCACGGGGTCGCTGCTGCGGCTGCCGCTGGGCATCTGGGCCGACCGCTTCGGCGGCAGGCGCGTCTTCGCCCTGCTGTGCCTGATCACCGCCGCACCCACCTTCCTGCTCTGCCTGGCCCAGTCCTACGAGCAACTGCTGGTCCTGGCGTTTTTGATCGGCCTGGCCGGAACCTCCTTCGCGGTGGGGGTGTCCTGGAATTCGGCCTGGTTCGAAGCGCAGAGCCAGGGGCTGGCCCTGGGGGTGTTCGGCGCCGGCAACGTGGGGGCTTCCATCACCAAGCTGCTGGCCCCCGCCCTGCTGACGCTGGTCCCGGCAGCGGGCCTGGGCGGCATTCCCGGCGGCTGGCGCTTCGTGCCCTGGGTCTACGGCATCGCCCTGGTGGTCACGGCCCTGATGGTCTGGAGCTTCACCCCCAGGGACCGTGTCCGGGGTGAAGGCCGTTCCCTGGCCGAGGCTCTGGGGCCCCTCAAGCAAGTCCAGGTCTGGCGCTTCGGCCTGTACTACGTGGTGGTGTTCGGGGCCTACGTCGGGCTTTCGCTGTGGCTTCCCAAGTATTACGTCGACGTGTACGAGGTCCCGCTGTCCCTGGCCGGCCTGCTCACGTCGCTGTTCATCTTCCCGGCCTCGCTGCTGCGCCCCTGGGGGGGCTACCTCTCCGACCGGATGGGGGCCCGCCGCCTGATGTACGTGGTCTTTGGCGTGATCCTGGCGGCCTCCTCGCTGCTGCTCTTGCCCCCCAAGCTGCTGGGGGTGTGGGGCTTCACCCTGCTGGTGGTGGTGATCGGCTTCGCGATGGGGGTGGGCAAGGCGGCCAACTTGAAGATGGTGGCGGTGTGGTATCCCCAGGACATCGGGGTGACGGGCGGCATGGTGGGCATGCTGGGCGGGCTGGGCGGCTTTTTCCTGCCGCTGGCGTTCGCCTGGATCAAAGGCCTCACCGGGCTTCCGCAGAGTGTCTTCCTGGTGCTGGCGGCCCTGGCCTTCGTGTGCCTGGTGTGGCTGCACATCGCGGTGCTGGGCATCCGCATCCGCCAGCTCGAGGCCCAGCTCGAAACCCTCGACCATTCCGGAGCGGCGCGCTAGTGAGGTAAGGGGTATGGCAGAGCGAATCGTGGTGGTGGGCAATGGCATGGTGGGGCACAAGTTCCTGGAAGCCCTGAGGGCGAAGACCCAGGGCTTCGACCTCACGGTGATCGCCGAGGAGCCCCGCCTGGCGTACGACCGGGTCCACCTCAGCGAGTTCTTCGACGAACCGCGCCCCAACCTCTCGCTGGGGACCTACGAGCAGTACGCCGAATGGGGCGTTCGCGTCGTCAACGCCAGGGCCATCGCGGTCGACCGCGAGCGAAGGGTCGTGCAGACCGCCCACCAGGAGATCCCCTACGACACGCTGGTGCTGGCCACGGGCTCCTACCCCTTCGTGCCGCCCATCGAGGGGCGCGACCTCGAGGGCTGCTTCACCTACCGCACCCTCGAGGACCTCACCCGCATCGAGGCCTGGGCCAGGCACAGCCGCACAGGCGTGGTGATCGGGGGCGGCCTGCTGGGGCTGGAGGCCGCCGGGGCACTGTTGAAGCTGGGCCTTCAGACCCACGTGGTGGAGTTCGCCCCCCGCCTGATGCCCGTGCAGCTCGACGAGCTGGGGGGCCGGCTGCTGAAGAGGAAGCTCGAGGCCATGGGGATCGGGGTGCACGTCTCCAGGTCCACCCAGCGGATCGAGGCCAGGGGCGACCGCGTGGCCGCGCTGCACTTCGCCGACGGGGACAGCCTCGAGGCCGACTTAGTGGTCTTCTCGGCGGGGATCCGCCCCCGCGACGAGCTGGCGCGCCAGAGCGGCCTGCAGGTGGGCGAGCGGGGCGGCATCGTGATCGACGAGCACTGCCGCACCTCCGACCCCCACGTCTACGCCATCGGGGAGTGCGCGCTCTACCAGGGCCGCGTCTACGGGCTGGTGGCGCCCGGCTACGAGATGGCCCGCGTCCTGGCCGAGCGCCTCACCGGCGGCGAGCGGGCCTTCACCGGCGCGGACCTGTCCACCAAGCTCAAGCTGCTGGGCGTGGAGGTGGGCAGCTTCGGCGACGCCTTCGCCCAGACGCCCGGCGCGCGGGAGATCCTCTACAGCGACTTCGGCAGGGGCGTCTACAAGAAGCTGGTGCTCAGCGAGGACGGCAAACGGCTCCTGGGCGGCGTCCTGGTGGGCGACACCTCCGACTACGCCAGCCTGCACGGCCTGGCCCTGAGCGCCGTCGAACTCGACAACCCCGAGCACCTGCTCATTCCCCCCGGCGAAGGGGGCCCCGCCCCCAGGGCCAGCCTGCCCCTGACGGCGCGGGTGTGCTCGTGCGAGAACGTGGCTAAGGGGGCCATCTGCGAGGCGATCCGGGCAGGCTGCCGCGACGTCGCCTCGCTGAAGAAGGCGACCAAGGCCGGCACCGGCTGCGGCGGGTGCGTAGGCGTGATGGGCGACGTCCTCAAGGAGGAGCTGCTGAGGCTGGGCGAGAAGGTCAGCGACCACCTCTGCGAGCACTTCCCCTACAGCCGCCGCGAGCTCTTCGACCTCGTGCGGGTCAGGGGCTACAAGACCTTCGACGCCCTGCTGCGCGACTGCGGCAGGGGGCACGGCTGCGAGGTCTGCAAGCCGGCCGTGGCCTCGATCCTGGCCTCGCTCTACAACGAGTACGTGCTCGAGGACGCCCACGCGCCCCTGCAGGACACCAACGACCGCTTCCTGGCCAACCTGCAGCGCGACGGCACCTACTCGGTGGTGCCCCGCATCCCCGGCGGGGAGATCACCCCCGAGAAGCTCATCGCCATCGGTCAGGTGGCGAAGAAGTACGGGCTTTACACCAAGATCACCGGCGGCCAGCGCATCGACCTCTTCGGCGCACGGCTCGAGCAGCTCCCGCACGTCTGGGCCGACCTCATCGCCGCCGGCTTCGAGTCGGGCCACGCCTACGGCAAGGCCCTGCGAACCGTCAAGAGCTGCGTGGGCGACACCTGGTGCCGCTACGGGGTGCAGGACTCGGTGGGGCTGGCGATCCGGCTGGAGAACCGCTACAAGGGCCTCAGGGCCCCGCACAAGGTCAAGATGGCGGTCTCGGGCTGCACCCGCGAGTGCGCCGAGGCCCAGGGCAAGGACGTGGGGGTGATCGCCACCGAGCGGGGCTGGAACCTCTACGTGTGCGGCAACGGCGGCGTGAAGCCCCGCCACGCCGACCTGCTGGCCGCCGACCTCGACGAGGCAACCCTCACCCGCTACATCGACCGCTTCCTGATGTTCTACATCCGCACCGCCGACAAGCTCCAGCGCACCAGCGCGTGGCTGGAGAAGCTCGAGGGCGGCCTTCAGTACCTGCGCGGGGTGATCGTGGAGGACAGGCTGGGCATCTGCGCCGAACTCGAGGCCCAGATGGCCCGCCACGTCGAGACCTACCGCTGCGAGTGGAGGGCCACGCTGGAGAACCCCGACAAGCTCAAGAGCTTCCGCCACTTCGTCAACTCCGACGCCCCCGACGACAACGTCGTGGTGGTCGAGCAGCGCGGCCAGCACCGCCCGGCCTACGACTTCGAGCGCGACACCCTGCCGCTGCCGATCGCGACGGGGGTGGAGCCGTGAACTGGGTCCGGGTCTGCCGGCTCGAGGAGATCCTGCCGGGACTCGGGGTCTGCGCCCGGGTCGAGGGGAGGCAGGTGGCCGTCTTCCGCGTGGGCGAGCGCTTGTTCGCTCTCTCCAACCTCGACCCCTTCACCCGGGCCAACGTGCTCAGCCGGGGCCTGGTGGGCAGCAAGGGCGAGCGGTTGTACGTGGCCTCGCCGCTCTTGAAGCACCGCTTCGACCTCGAGAGCGGCGAGTGCCTCGACGACCCCAACGTGCGCCTGCCGGTGTACGCGGCGAAGCTGGAGGAGGGGGAGGTCTGGGTGGGCGTTCCCGTCCTCGAGGCGGCCCGGGCGGGCGCATGAAGCTCTCCGGGCTGCGCTTCGCCCTGTGCGGCCCCCGCCGGGCCGAGGACCTGGCGCTGATCCTGCAAAAGCAGGGGGCCACCGCCCTCTTCCGCCCCACCGTGCAGACCGTGCTGGCCGAGCCCCCCGCCCTCGAGGCTCAGCTCCGCAAGTTCGCCCAGGAGGGCGCGGACTGGGTGATCTTCACCACCGGGGCGGGGTTGGAGGAACTCGCCGGGCAGGCCGGGACCCTGGGGCTGTGGGAGGCGGTACGCGCCCAGCTAGAGCGCAGCCGGATCGCCCTGCGCGGCTACAAGGCCGGGCGGGCCCTCGAGCGGCACGGCCTCGAGGCCGCCGTCGAGGGCGAAGACGGCACCGTCGAGGGCCTGATCGAAGCCCTTCAGGCCCATGCCTTCGCGGGCCGGCGGGTCTTCCTCCAGCTCTACGGGCAGCCCGCCCCCCGGCTGGTGCGCTTCCTGCAGGAGCAAGGGGCACAGCTCGAGGAGCTCCTGCCCTACCGGCACCTCCCCGCCCCCGAGGCCGAGCTCACGCGGCTCTTGGAGGAAATCCTCGCCCGGCAGCTCGACGCGGTGGTCTTCACCAGCGTGCCCCAGGTGGAGCACCTGCTGGGGCACGCCCGCGGGCGGGGACGGCTGGCGGCCCTCGGGGAAGCGTTCGACGCGGTGTGGGCCCTGGCGATCGGGCGGGTGACCGCCAAACCCCTGCGGGAGGCGGGGATCCGGGTGTGGCACCCGCAGACCGAGCGTATCGGAGCCCTGGTGACGGAATTCGCCGCCTTCCGGGCGGGTGGGGAGCGCCTCGCACCGGGTTCAAAAAGATAATCCCCCGGTCCGAAGAACCCCGGGGGCTACCTTTTTGGACCCCAGAGCCCACCCCTCCCTGGCGGTGCGGTGACGGGCTGACCGAACCGGGCATTAGCCCCGCCCAACCGTGCAGCCGGCGGGGCGGCTCAGCCCTTAGCCGTAACGAGAACAGTTATCGGTTTCAATACTATATAATTCCGAGCGGAATAGTTGACTTTAAGCCGCGGCACTGCATAGACTCGGGAGAGTTTTCACCTGGGACCCCGGGTGGCGGAGGAAGGAATGAAACCACGGTCTGTGCTGGCTACGCTCGCCCTGGGCTCTGCCCAGGGCACGAAGGCGGTCGGAAGTAAAGGGCTCGAGCGCCAGCGCGCGCAACCACACGCCGCGCCATGACCGCCGCCCTACCCTCCCGCGGATCCCGCGCCGCCTGGCTGGCTTTTCCGCTGGGCCTGGGGCTGTTGCTGCTGGCCTTCCTGCTGTCGATCTCGGTGGGGGCTAAGGACATCCCGCTGGCCGAGGTCTGGCGGCTGGTCTTCCAACCCGACGGCTCCACCGACGGCCTGATCGTGCAGACCCTGCGCCTCCCCCGCGCGGTGGCCGCCCTGGCGGTGGGCGCCTGCCTGGCGGTCTCGGGGGCGATGCTGCAGGGCATCACCCGCAACCCCCTGGCCGGGCCGGGGATCCTGGGGGTCAACGCCGGGGCGGCCCTGGCCATTTTGGCGGTGGTGGTCTTCCTGCCCGCCCTGCCGGCGCGGTGGTTCGTGGCGGCGGCCTTCGCGGGCGGGCTGCTGGCGGCGGGGCTGGTCTACGCCATCGCCGTGACGGTGGGCCTGACCCCGGTGCGCCTGGCGTTGGCCGGGGTGGCGGTGGGGGCGCTGCTGGCCGCCTCGTCCAACGCCATCCTCATCCTCTTCGAGGAGCGGGCCAGGGGGGCCTTGTTCGTCCTGTCGGGCAGCGTGGCGGGCCGTACATGGGAGGGCCTTTTGCCCGTCCTGCCGTGGGCGGCGGGCAGCCTGGCCCTGGCCCTGCTGTCGGCCCAGCTCGTGAACCTGCTGGCCCTGGGCGAGGACGTGGCCCGGGGGCTGGGGGTCCGGGTGGGGCTGGTGCGCGCCTGGGCGACCGCGCTGGCGGTGCTCTGCGCCGCCGCCGCGACCAGCATCGCCGGGCCCATCGGCTTCCTGGGCCTGATGGCCCCCCACCTGGCGCGGGGCCTGGTGGGGGCGGACTACCGCCGGGTGCTGCCGCTGTCGGCGGTGCTGGGGGCGGCCATCCTGCTGCTGGCCGACGTGGGGGCCCGGCTGGTGGACCGTCCCCTCGAGACCCCCGTGGGCATCCTGATCACCGCCATCGGAGCCCCGTTTTTCGTCCATCTCGCCCGCCGCGTCGGGCAGGAGAAGTGAGGAGCAAGCATGAAACGAACCGTGATCGCGCTGTCGGGCCTGCTCTACGGCCTGGCGCTGGCTCAGGCTTTCCCCTTCACCCTCGAGCACGAGGCCGGCACCCTGGAGCTCGCCGCCCCGGCCAGGCGGGTGGTGGTGCTGGAGTACAGCTTTCTCGACACCCTGCTGGCCTTGGGCGTCAAGCCGGCGGGGGCGGCCATCGGCACCCAGGGCGGCGACCGGGGGCCCGCGCCCTACCTCAAGCCGCTCTTGGGCGGGGTGAACAGCATCGGCTCGAGGGCCCAGCCCTCGCTCGAGGCCATCGTGGCCGCCAAGCCCGACCTGATCCTCGCCGACGCCTTCGTGCACAAGGACCTCATCCCCCAGCTCCAGAAGGTCGCGCCCACCGCGGCCTTCCACTCCCGCCGGGGCAGCTACGACGACCTGATGCAGCAGGTGCTCGACATCGGCCGGGCGCTGGGCAAGGAGCAGCTGGCCCGCACCCTGGTGGCCGACCAGGCCAGCCTGCTCGCCAAGGCCCGCTCCTTCGCCAACCCCCGCGCCGGCGGGCTGGTGGCGGCGGTGGCCACGCCCACCTCGCTCACCCTGCACTCCAGCGAGAGCTTCATCGGCAGCCTCCTGGAGCGGCTGGGCCGCAAGAACCTGGTCAAGCCGCAGAACGGCCAGAGCCAGTTCGAGGTCTCGCTCGAGGGCCTCGTGGCCCTCAACCCGCCCGCCCTGGTGCTCTTCACCGCCAAGGACGAGAACCCCATCACCCGCCAGTGGGCCAAGAACCCCCTGTGGAACAACATCGAAGCCGTCAAGCGGGGCCGGGTATGGGAGTTCGACCGCGACCTCTGGACCCGCAGCCGGGGGCCGCTGGCGCTGAAGCTGATCGTGGCCGAGTGCATCGGCAGCGGCCTGCTGGCCGACCGGACCCCCTCGAGGTGAACCGTGCGAAGAACCCTTCTCAAGGCCATCCTCTCCGGCCAGATCCTCATCGCTTCCTGCCTGGCGGCGCTGGCCCTGGGTCAACCCGCCCTTGCCCAGCCCTGCGCGGGCCGCCTGGTCAAGCACGCCATGGGCACGAGCTGCGTCCCCAAGGTGCCCAAGCGCGTGGTGGTGCTCGACACCGGCGAGCTGGACAGCGCCTTGGCCCTGGGCGTCAAGCCGGTGGGCGCGGTGACGCCCCCAGGCCAGCCCTTCCCGGCCTACCTGGGCAAGCTCACCCCGGGCATCGAGGCGGTGGGGACCATCCAGCAGCCCAGCCTGGAGAAGATCCTGGCCCTCAAGCCCGACCTGATCCTCTCCAGCAAGCTGCGCCACGGCCCGATCTACGAGCAGCTCGCGCGCGTCGCCCCCACGGTGATGGCCGAGACCGTGGGCGTGGTCTGGAAGGAGAACCTGCTTTTGGCGGGCGAGGCCTTGGGGCGCAGCACCCAGG
Source organism: Calidithermus terrae (assembly GCF_003574345.1). Classification (NCBI taxonomy): domain Bacteria; kingdom Thermotogati; phylum Deinococcota; class Deinococci; order Thermales; family Thermaceae; genus Calidithermus; species Calidithermus terrae. The sequence continues at coordinate 3,280 of NZ_QXDL01000135.1, read as the reverse complement.
CCAAGGTCCTGCTGGCGCAGTACGAGCGGCGGGCCGGGCAACTGCGCGACCGGCTGGGGGGAAGGGGCCGGCTGCCCACGGTGAGCATCCTGCGCTTCACCCCGGGCCAGGTCCGCAGCATGAACCGGGCCAACTACATCGGCACCATCCTCGCCGACGTGGGCCTGCCGCGCCCGGCCTTCCAGAGCAAGGACACCTTCGCCGACTACATCTCCCTCGAGCGCCTCCCCGACCTCGACGCCGACTACCTGTTCTACTCCACCTACGGCGACCCCGCCCAGACCGACCAGGCCGCCGTGCTCGCGAGCCCGCTTTGGAAGGGCCTCAAGGCGGTGCAGAAGGGCCGGGCCATCGCGGTCAACGACGACGTGTGGTTCCTGGCCATCGGGGTGTTGGGGGCGAACCGGGTGCTCGACGACCTCGAGAAGTACCTGCTCGCCGGCCGGTGACGGGCATCAGGGCGCGTCGCGAACGTTGCTAAGGAGGAATTCAGAATGAAAAGAACGCTTTCGGTCTCCCTACTCACCGCAGGCATCAGCCTGGCCCTGCTGGCCGTGGCCCAGCCCCTGACCGTCAAGCACGACGAGGGCACCGCGACCGTTCAGGGCGTACCCCAGCGGGTGGTGGTGATGGACGAGGAGGCGCTGGGCTGGCTGGCCGCCCTCGGCGTCGCCGACCGGGTCGTGGGCCTGGGCAGCGCCTACCTCAGCCCGGCCGACGTCGAAGGCGGGAGGGTCAAGCCGGAGGTCCTGCGGAAGGGGTTCTTCGCCCGCGCGAGGCTGAACAACCCCACCTACGTGGGCTCCTGGCTCGAGCCCAGCCTCGAGACCGTCCTCGCCCTCAAGCCCGACCTGATCGTGCGCCTGACCTGGAAGGGCAACCCGAACTACGACAAGCTCAGCCGCATCGCCCCGACCATCGGCTACGAGGAGGGCGGTGAGGGGTTCTGGCAGAAAGGCTTGCGGGAGCTGGGCCGCGTCTTCGGCCGCAGCGCCGAGGCCGAGCGCGTCATCGAGCAGGTCAGGGCCACCAACCGGGCCAACGCGGCCCGGCTGCGGGCCGCCGGGGTGTTCGAGAAGTACCCCAAGGTCGTGGTGGTGGCCCCCTTCGCCGGGGGGAGCAACTGGGTATACACCGGCGTGCGCCTGATCCCCGACCTGCGCGAGCTGGGCTTCAAGGACGGCTTCGCCCCCAAGGAGGTCACCCTCGGGGTGGGGGCCCAGGTCAGCGACGAGGCCCTGGTCTCGCTGGACCGGCAGACCCTGGTGGTGGTCTTCCCGCCGGGCGGCAAGTACAACGGGGCCGAGGCCTTCTACGCCAGCCCCGTCGGCCAGAAGCTCAAGGACCAGAGCATCCTTTACGTGCCGGAGGACTATAGCCCCTACAGCGGGCCCCTGGTCAGCATCCGCAACTCCAACGACCTGACCCGGATGATCCTCGAGAAGCTCCGGCGTGAACGGTGAGGTAAGGAGGGAACGACCATGATGATTTCCGAAGCCCTTGCCGGCTTGCTCAACCAGCAGATCGTCCACGAGTTCCGCGCCTCCCAGGTCTACCTGGGCATGAGCGTCTACTGTGCCGGGCTCAACCTCGACGGGTGGGCCAGCTTCTTCGAGCGCCAGTCCGGGGAGGAGCGCGAGCACGCGCTGAAGATCGTGCGCTTCCTGAGCGAGGCCGGCGCCCCGGTCGCGCTCGAGGCCATACCCGAGGCCGCCACGCGCTACGGCAGCCTGCTCGAGGCCGTTTCCAAGTCGCTGGAGTACGAGCGAAAAGTCTCGGACGGCTTCCGCGTCATGGCCAGGGTGGCCCAGGAGCACCACGACCACACGGGCTACGGCTTCCTGCAGTGGTTCCTGGAGGAGCAGATCGAGGAGGAGAACACCTTCGCCCGCCTCGCGGCCGTGCTGGAGAGCGGCCTCAACCCCTTCCAGGCCGAAACCCTCCTGCCCAAGGGATAAGACCGCGCCCTGCCACCCTCATGACCGAGCCCTGCGACACCCGCTTCTGCTCCTTGTTCGCCCGGTCCCAGGGGGAGCAGCCCGTCGGGAATGCGCCCCAGACCCGGCGGTTCCTGGTGGTGGAAGTCCCGACCCCCTGGCCGCGCAACTTCCTCGAGGCCCCCACCCTGCCGCAGGGCCTGGGGGCGCTGCTGCTGCGGGCCTACGAGGCCAGGATCGACTTCGTCCCGGTCGGGGTGGTGCCCGACGAGGAGTACAGCCGGCCGGGCCTGACCCGCGTGATGTGGCTCCGGCGGCCCGAGGGGGCCTTCGCGCGGTTCGAGCGGGGGGAGTGGCAGCTCCCCACCCCGCGGGTCGCCGCGCTGTGCGAGGCCCTGCTGTTCGGGGACGGGCTGGAAGGTTTCGAGCCGTACCGCTCGAGCTTCAGCGGGCGCGACCTCTTGGTGTGCACCCACGGCACGGTGGACGTGTGCTGCGCCAAGTTCGGCTACCCCGTCTACCGCGAGCTGCGCGAGCGCTACGGGGGCCCCGGGCTGCGGCTGTGGCGCTGCACGCACTTCGGCGGGCACCGCTTCGCCCCCACGCTCATCGACCTGCCCACCGGGCACTACTGGGGCTTCATCGGGCCTGAGGACCTGGACAACCTGGTGTTTCGGGACCGGCCCGTGTTCGCAAGCAAGCTGCGCGGCTGGAGCGCCCTGGACTGCTTCGGGCAGATGGCGGACGGGCACTTGCTGGAGCGCGAGGGCTGGGGCTGGCTGGACCGCCCGCGGGAGGGCCGCGTGGTCCGGGTCGAGGGGGGCGAAAGGGCGATGGGCCTGGAGTGGGGGGCCTACACCCCCATCCAGCACCCCGACCCGCCCGAGCGGGTGTGGGTGCGGCTTACCTGCCATTCCCCCGGCGGGGAAAAGGAGGCCTACGAGGTCCTGATCGAGCGGGCCGGGGTGTTGCAGACCGTGGGGCAGTCGGGGGGCGAGGCCATGACCGTCAACCGGTACCGCGTCCGCGAGGTGCGGGAGGCGAGCAACTACCCCAAGCGTTCGGCACTCGGCGCTCGGCGCTCGACGGGTGAGGATCCCCTATGACCCACCGCAAGTCCTTGCCCCCCCTCACGCTCCTGCCCCTACTGGCGCTGGCCCTGCTCTTGACCATGCTGGTGTCGGTCGGGGTCGGGGCGATCCGGATGAGCCCCCTCGAGGTCCTCCAGGCCCTCGCCGGCCCCGCCGACGCGACCCACACCCGCATCCTCTGGGAGCTCAGGATGCCCCGCATTCTCGTGGGGGCGCTGTGCGGGGCGATGTTCGCGGTCTCGGGGGCCATCC
>NZ_QXDL01000134.1:0-10000 GCF_003574345.1 Calidithermus terrae | reverse complement strand
TTGACGTGGCCGTACTGGCCGCGACCGCCCGACTGGCGCACGAACTTGCCCTCGACGTCTACGGCGCGGGTGATGGTCTCGCGGTAGGCCACCTGGGGCTTGCCCACGTTGGCGTCTACCTTGAACTCGCGCTTGAGGCGGTCAACGATGATCTCCAGGTGCAGCTCGCCCATGCCCGAGATGATGGTCTGGCCGGTCTCGGGGTCGGTGGAGACGCGGAAGGTGGGGTCCTCCTCGCTCAGGCGCGAGAGGCCCACGGCGAGCTTGTCCTGGTCGGCCTTGGTCTTGGGTTCGATGGCTAGGTCGATCACGGGCTCGGGGATCTCGATGGACTCGAGGATCACCGCCTCGTCGCCGTCGCCCACCAGGCTGTCGCCGGTGATGGTCTCCTTCAGGCCCACCACCGCGCCCAGCTCGCCCGCGCGCAGCTCCTCGACCTCCTGGCGGTTGTTGGCGTGCATCTGCAGCAGGCGGGCGACGCGCTCCTTACGGCCCTTGGTGGTGTTCATGACGTAGGAGCCCGACTTGATGGTGCCGGAGTAGACGCGGATGAAGGTCAGGCGGCCCACGTAGGGGTCGGCCATGATCTTGAAGGCCAGCGCCGCCAGCGGCCCGTTGGGGTCGGCGGGGCGCTCGACCTCCTCGCCGTTCTCGGTGCGGCCCTTGATGGGGGGGATGTCGAGGGGCGAGGGGAGGTAGTCGACCACGGCGTCGAGCAGGAGCTGCACGCCCTTGTTCTTGAGCGAGGAGCCGAGGAAGACCGGGAAGATGGCCTGGGCGATGGTGCCCTTGCGGATGGCGGCGACGAGCGCCTCCTCGCTCACCGCCTCGCCCTCGAGGAACTTCATCATCACTTCCTCGTCGAAGTCGGCGGCGGCCTCGACGAGCTTCTCGTAGTACTCCTTGGCCTGCTCGGCGTACTCGGCGGGGATCTCGACCTCGCGGATGTCGGTGCCGATGTCGTTGCCGTAGGTGTAGGCCTTCTGGCGCAGCACGTCGATGATGCCGCTGAAGGTGTCCTCACGGCCGATGGGCAGCTGCATCACCACCGGGCGAGCGCCCAGGCGCTCCTTCATGGTGTTGACCACCAGCCACAAGTCGGCGCCCGTCTTGTCCATCTTGTTGGCGAAGGCGACGCGGGGCACGCCGTACTTGTCGGCCTGGCGCCAGACGGTCTCGGACTGGGGTTCCACGCCCTGCGAGGCGTCGAACACCGCCACCGCGCCGTCGAGCACGCGCATGGAGCGCTCGACCTCGATGGTGAAGTCCACGTGGCCGGGGGTGTCGATGATGTTGATGCGGTGCTCGACCCCGGTCTTCTGGTGCTTCCAGTTGGCGGTGGTGACCGCGGCGGTGATGGTGATGCCGCGCTCCTTCTCCTGCTCCATCCAGTCCATCGTGGCGGCACCCTCGTGCACCTCGCCGATCTTGTGGATGCGGCCGGTGTAGTAGAGGATGCGCTCGGTGGTGGTGGTCTTACCGGCGTCGATGTGCGCGGCAATCCCGATGTTGCGGGTCAGCTTGAGGGCGTTCTCAACCTTAGCAGACATAATTACCACCGGTAGTGGGCGTAAGCGCGGTTGGCCTCGGCCATGCGCTCGACGTCTTCCTTCTTCTTGATGGCCCCACCCTTGTTCTCGGCGGCGTCCAGCAGCTCGGCCGCGAAGCGGGCGGCGGCGGTGCGCTCGCTGCGCCCCTCGGCGGCGGCGGTGATCCAGCGCAGGGCCAGGGTCTGCTGGCGGCGGGGGGAGACCTCCACGGGGACTTGGTAGTTGGCCCCGCCCACGCGGCGGCTGCGCACCTCGACCCGGGGACGCACGTTGTCCACGGCGGCCCGGAAGACCTTGAGGGGCTCCTGTCCGCTCTTCTCCTGGATGATCTTGCAGGCGTCGTAGAAGATGCGGGCGGCGAGGTTCTTCTTGCCTTCGCGCATGATGCGGTTGATGAAGGCCGAGACCACCACGTCGCCGTAGACCAGGTCGGGCTCGAGCTGCCGTACTTCAGCTTGTCTTCTGCGGGACATCCTTCTCCCCCTTACTTCTTAGCGCCGCCCTTGGCGTCGGCCTTGGGTCGCTTGGCGCCGTACTTGCTGCGGCTCTTCTTGCGGTCTTTGACGCCCTGGGTGTCGTAGGTGCCGCGCACGATGTGGTAGCGCACGCCCGGCAGGTCCTTCACACGGCCCCCGCGGATGAGCACGACGCTGTGCTCCTGCAGGTTGTGGCCCTCGCCGGGGATGTAGGCCGTGACCTCGTAGAGGCTGCTCAGGCGCACCTTAGCCACCTTGCGCAGCGCCGAGTTGGGCTTCTTGGGGGTGACGGTGCGCACCACGGTGCAGACGCCCCGGCGGAAGGGGCTGCCCTTGAGGGCGGGCACTTTGCTCTTCTTGGCGACCGGAGCCCGGCCCTTGCGAAGCAGTTGGTTGATGGTTGGCAGTGTAACCACTCCTTTCTAAGTGCGGGCCGTGCGGCCCAAAGCTCAACCCCGCACCTCGGCGCTGGGGTTTCTGCGTCTTGACGCAGGTTGCGCTCGGTGCGGGGTCCTAGGCGAGAGGCGAGCCGAGCTGGAGCAGCCCTGGGTTCGCCCCTGGATTCTCAAGAATCGCTGTGGCCAAGCTTCCGCCCGGCGCAACCGATGTGACCTCGAGCCTAGGGGCTAGTCTCGAGGCAACGCAACCTCGTGAGTATACAGGGCCCAAGGGACTTATGCAAGGGGGTGAAATCGCAGTCCTGTAGCCCGGTCACGCCGGTTAGCCCCTCCGTTCACAAAGTGGCCCCGGGAGCCCGTTTGCCGCGCCTACCGGCTTCCCCGCGGGAGAGGCGGGGGTGATTGACAGTCTGAGCGTTGTTCTGTCAATATACTTGATGATTGTTGCTAGGGAAGGCCCACTGCCTGCGAGGGCAGGCCCGCCCGAACGCTCTGGGAGGAAGCACACCATGCCCGTGTACGTCTATGAGGGTCTGGAAACCGGCAACCGGTACGAGTTCGAGCAGCGCTTCAGCGACGCGGCCTACACCCACCACCCCGAGACGGGCGAGCCGATCAAGCGCGTCATCAGCGCCCCGGCCGTGATCTTCAAAGGCTCGGGCTGGTACGTCAAGGACAGCAAGAGCGCGTCCTCGGCCGCGGGCAAGGGCGAGGGCAAGAGCGAGCCCAGCTCCCAGGCCGCCGACTGAGACCCACCCCGCTCCCCGGAGGCGTTCCCTGTGAGGAACGCCTTTTTCGTGGGGGGCCGTTCGATAGTAGGCTAGAGCCGATGAAGATCTATAGCCTCACGGTCGGCCCCCTCCAGGAGAACACCTACCTGCTCGTCGGGGAGGGCGGGCGCGGGGTGATCGTGGACCCCGGCGACGAGGCCGGGCGCATCCTGGCTGAGGTGGAGCGGGTGGGGCTGAAGCCCGAGGCCATCCTGCTCACCCACGCCCACTTCGACCACGTGGGGGCGGTGGCCCCGCTGGTGGCAACGCTGGGGCTGCCGGTCTACCTGCACCGCGCCGACCTGCCCCTCTACCAGCGCACCCGCGAGAGCGGGCAGCGCTGGGGGATGGAGTTGCCCCAGCCCCCCGAGCCCTCGGGCTGGCTCGAGGAGGGCCAGCGGCTCGACTTCGGCCTGGGCCTGGAGGTGCTGCACCTCCCCGGCCACGCGCCCGGCCACGTGGGCTTCTACGGCCACGGCCAGCTCGTCAGCGGCGACGTGCTCTTCAGGGGCGGCATCGGCCGCTACGACCTGCCCCTCTCCGACCCCCACGACCTCTTCGCCTCCCTCCAGCGGCTGCTGACCCTGCCCCCGCAGACCGTGGTCCACCCCGGGCACGGCCCGGCCACCACCCTGGAGGCCGAAGCCCGCTCCAACCCCTACCTGCAGCAGGGCTGAGCCATGCGCATCGCCGTCCTCTCCGACATCCACGGCAACCTCCCGGCGCTCGAGGCGGTGCTGGCCGACCTCGAGGAGGTGCGGCCGGAGGTCGTGGTGGTCAACGGGGACCTCATCAACCGCGGGCCGCAGAACCGGGCGGTGGTCGAGCGGCTGTGGGAGCTGCCCTACCGCTTCACCCTGGGCAACCACGACGACCTGGTGGTGAAGTGGCGCGCCGGGCACGACTCGCTCCGGCTGCTCTTCGACGACCCCTTCTTCGCCGCCACCCGCTGGACGGCGCACACCCTCCCCCAGCCCCACCTCGACTGGCTCGCCGCCCTCCCCTACCAGGTGCACCTGGAGGAGCTGGGCCTGCGCGTCACCCACGGCTCGCCCCGCCACTACCGCGAGGGCTACGACGAGCGGCTGAGCGAACAGGCGCTGGGCGAGATCCTGCGCGAGTACCCCGCGCGCTACCTGGTGGGCTCGCACACCCACCGGCCCTACGTGCGCCGGCACGACGGCGCGTTGGTGTGGAACACCGGGGCGGTGGGGGCCCCCTTCAACGGCGACGTGCGCGCGCAGTACCTGGTGCTCGAGGCCGAGGCCGGGGCCCTCGTGCCCCACTTCCGCCAGGTGCCCTACGACCTCGAGGCCACCCTCAAAGCCTTCCGCGAGTCGGGGATGCTGGAGGAGGGGGGCCTGTCGGCCGAGATCTTCTACTGCGAGACCCAGAACGCCCGCTCGATGCTGGTGCCCTTCTGGCTGTGGGCCGAGGCCGAGAAGCGCCCCCTCGACCGCGACGCCTGGGCGGCCTACCGCCGGGCCAACCCCGAGCGCTTCGCCCGCTCTGGGTAAAACTACCGACTCGCGCCCCCCGCGCCGCCTCTGCTAGGCTGGTCCCGTGATCGGCCGGACCCTCCCCCGCGCGGTCAGCGGCCCCATCCTGCTGGTCGCCTGGGGGGTGTGGCTGGCAGGGCTGGTCGCGGTCCACGGGATGCTGCCGCTGGGGACCGCCATCGCCAACCTCCTGGCGGCGCAGGGGCTCTACAGCATGGCCCGGCGGATGCCCCAGGGCCTGGCGCTGGTCCTGCAGGGGCTGGCCCTGGGCCTGGCGGTCCTGGCCCTGGGCGACCTGGCCCTGACCTACCACTGGCTCTTCGGCGTGCGGGCCTCGCTCGACCCGCTCTTCCTGAGCGGCACGGCCGTCTTCGGGGTGGCCGGGGCCGGCCTGCCCTGGGCCGTCGAGCGGCTGGGGCTGCACCGCCGGGGCTCGGCGCTGCGGGTGAGCGCCCTGGCGGCGGGGGGCGCGGGCGTGCTGACGGCGGCCGTGACCCGCCTCGAGCTCCCCACCCCCGTCCAGCCGGTCTACTACTTCGTGCCCTTCTTCCTGACCCTGCTGTTGTTGCTCGAGGTGCGGGGCATGATCAACGACCGCATCAAGCAGGCCCTGCGCAACGTGGTCTGGGCGCTGGTGCTGGTGGGCGCCGCGCGGGTGGTGGCGCTGTTCGCGGGGGACCAGGACTACGGCAGCAACCTCAACCTGCTCAACCAGGCCCTCTACGGGCTGTTCTGGCTGGGGGGCATGAGCCTGATGGCCTGGAACACCAGCCGCTAGAATGAGGGCGAGCAGGTCCGGGGAGGGGGCATGTCGGGTTTGTCCAAAGGCGTCGTCCAGGTGCACTGCCGCTCGGGCTGGGTGCGGGAGGCCGTCCGGCAGATGACCGCCCGCCTCGAGCTGCCCCGGCCGGTGACGCTGCTGCTCGACTACCCGGTGGGCTCGGCGCTCGAGCTCTTGCCCCTGCTCGAGCCCCCCGTGGTGGTCGCGACCGCCTCGGAGTCGCCGTATTACCTCCACGACCTCATCGAGCACGCCCCCGCCGCGCTGCTGACCGAGCCGATGGAGGCTCCGCAGCTCGAGCAGGCCCTGCGCCTGGCCGCCGAGGGCCAGACCCTGCGCCCGCCTGCCCTCCCCGGCGGCCAGCGCCTCACCCCCCGCGAACGCCAGGTGCTGCGCCTGCTGACGCGGGGCTGGAGCGACAAGGAGATCGCGCAGGCGCTGAACATCGAGCCCAAGACCGTCTCGCACTGGGTGCTGAGCCTGCGGCAGAAGATGGGGGCCGAGAACCGCTCCCAGGCCATCCTGCACTACCTGGGCGCGCCGCCGGCGCTCGAGTGAAGCGCGCGATAGCGCCCGGCCACCCAATGCCCCCGGCCGCCAGGGCGTAGAGTGGAGCCGTGCCAAGTCCTGAGCTGGTTCGCGAGTTCGTGATCGCCGGGCACGGCGACCTGGAGAAGGTCCGGCGCATGCTGGCCGAGGCGCCGGAGTTGCTCAACCGGGCCCACGTCTGGCGGGAGGGCGACACCGAGACCGCCCTGCAGGGGGCGGCTCACGTGGGCAACGCCGCCATCGCCGAGTACCTGCTGGGGCAGGGGGCCCCGCTCGACATCTGCACCGCCGCCATGCTGGGGCGGCTCGAGGCGGTGCGGGCGATGCTCGAGGCCGACCCCGGCCTGGCCCTAAGCCACGGGGCCCACCGCATCCCGCTGCTGCCCCACGCCGCGCACAGCGGCAACGTGGAGCTGGCCCGGCTGCTCTACGAGGCCGGGGCCACCGAGGGCAGCAGCATGGCCCTGGCCCACGCCGTTCAGCGCGGCCACTACCGCCTGGCGGGCTGGCTGCTGGAGTTCACCCGGCCCGACCCCAACTGGAAGAACTTCCAGGGCAAGTCCGCGCGCGACCTGGCCTTGGAGCGCGGCGACGGCGAGATGGTCGCCCTGCTCGAGGCGCGGGGATGAACCTCGAGCCATTCCTGCGCGAGGCCCGCACCGTCGCCGTGCTGGGCGCCCACCCCGACCCCTACCGCCCCGCCCACTTCGTCCCGGCCTACCTGCAGCGGGCGGGGTACACGGTCCTGCCGGTCAACCCCCAGTTCGCCGGGCAGGAGCTCTTCGGGCAGACGGTGCTGGCCGGGCTCGAGCAGCTCACGGTGCCCGTGGACATCCTCGACGTGTTCCGCCGCAGCGAGGCGCTGATGGAGCACCTGGAGGCCGTCCTCGCGCTACGCCCCAAGCTGGTGTGGCTGCAGTCGGGCATCCGCAACCGCGACTTCGCGGCGCGCCTCGAGCAGGCCGGGATCGCGGTGGTGCAGGACCGCTGCTTAATGACGGTGCACCGCGCCCTGGTGCGCTAGCCCCGCCTATGACGCCCCGGCTCGAGGAACGACCTTGACCCCCTTCCAGCACGACCTGCTCGAGTGGTACCGCGCCCACCGCCGCGCCCTCCCCTGGCGCGCCGAGCGCGACCCCTACCGCATCCTGCTCTCCGAGGTGCTGCTGCAGCAGACCCGGGTGGGGCAGGCCGTCCCCTACTACCGCCGCTTCCTCGAGCGCTTCCCCGACCTGCGGGCGCTGGCCGGGGCACAGCTCGAGGAGGTGCTGCACGCGTGGCAGGGGGCCGGCTACTACGCCCGCGCCCGCAACCTGCACAAGCTGGCCCAGGCGGTCGCGGCGCAGCCCCGGCCGGACCTCCCCGCGAGCTACGCCCGGCTGCGCGAACTGCCCGGCCTGGGCCCCTACACCGCCGCCGCCGTGGCCTCCATCGCCTTCGGCGAGCCGGTGGCGGCGGTGGACGGCAACGTGCGCCGGGTGATCAGCCGGCTGATGGCCTGGGAGAACCCCACCCTGGCCCAGCTTCAGGCCAGGGCCGACCAACTGCTGAGCGCCGAGCACCCCGGCGACTGGAACCAGGCGGTGATGGAACTCGGGGCCACGGTCTGCACGCCCCGCAGACCGGCCTGCCCGGCCTGCCCGGTGGCCCGCTGGTGCCAGGGCAAGGGCGCGCCGGAGTGCTATCCCGCCCCCAAGGCCCGGCGGCAAAAGGCGGTGACGGCGGTAGCCGTGGTCCTGCGAGGGGCGCGGGGGGTGCTGCTGGAGCCCCGGCGGGGCCGGGTGCTGGGCGGGCTGTGGGGCGTCCCGATGGCCGAAGGGGAGGCGCTGGGGCCGCTGCTCGAGCGCCTGGCCGCCGACCACGGCACGCCCATCGCCCCGCCCGAGCCCGTGGGCACCGTCCGGCACGCCTTCAGCCACCGCAAGCTGGAGGTGCGGGTCTACCACAGCGCCTGGGAGGGGCCGGGCCACGACCCCGCCAGCAAGCCGCTATCCCAGCTCGACCGCAAGATCCTGCGCCAGGCGCAGGCCCTCTGAGGCCATCCGGGCGTACGTGCCCTGCCCCAGCACGCACAGTCCCAGGCCGTAGAGGCCCTCGAGCCGCCCCAGCCGGAAGGTCTGGGGGTCCCACTCCCCCGGCGCGAAGTGCTTGTAGCGCACGCTGTAACCCGGCGTACCGCCCTGCGCGGGGACCTCGGCCTCCTGCTCGGCGAAGGCGAACCCCCGGGCGCACAGGTCGTGGTAGAGGTCGGGGTAGGCCGCCTCCGACAGCCGCCCGGCCTCCTCGACCACCCCGCCGATGGCGAGCCGGGGCTCGAGGAAGCTGCCCAGCGCCAGCACCACCCGCTCGGCCCGCCGCTTGGGGCCTTCCCACGTCTCCACCCCCACCACCCTGGGGCCCTCGAGCAGGAGCCGGGTGGCCGAGGACTGGAAGAGGTGGAGGTGGGGCTGGGCCTCGAGGCGGTACTTCGCCCGCGCGTGCAGTTCCCAGCCCTTCGTGCCCGCCGCCCCCACCTCGGCCATCAGGCTGCCCTCGGGAGCGGGCTCCTCGAGGGGCGTGAAGGGCAGGTAGACCGTGTCCAGGCTCTGGGTCAGCAGGCCCACCCGCACCCCCCGGCGGGCCAGGGCGTAGGCGGCCTCCGAACCGGCGAAGCCGGCACCGACGATGAGGACCTGGTATTCCATCGGGGATACGATACATGTCGATAGCCGATAGCCGATAGCCGAACGCGGGGCGCGGGTCGTACGTCGTACGTCCTACGTCGTACGCAAAACGCCAAACGCCTCGGCCCTGGACCCTGGACCCTCGGCGCCGGCGGGGAGGGGTCCACCACACGCCACGAGCCACGAGCCACTAGCCCCTCGACACCCGCCGGCCGCTTTAGTGCATTTTCACAGTGTCTGCTTCGGGTCCTGCCGCTAGACTGGGCTCATGCGACGTGTATTGCTCGGTGCGTTGATGTCGTTGAGTCCGGTGGCGCTGGCGGGGCCGGACGCGTTATTGGTGACGCAGGAATGGACCATTGAGCGGGGTGAACTCAAGACCTATACGGGCGTGCAGCGCTACAAGGTGGGCGGGGTGGGCGAGATCGAGGGGCTGATCCAGAAGCTCAGCCGGCCCCCGACCCCGGCGAAGTGGGTCTTCACGAAGGACCGGGGCTGGGTCGCCGTCGAGCGGCCGGGCTACGCCTTCGGGCCGCAGAACGCCAAGAACGCTTACCTCGAGGCCCTGCGGGAGGGCAAGAAGGAGTTCCGGCTGCCCGTAGCGTACGAGCGCTCGAGCCGCGGCGTGGTCTACTGGCACACCCTGGGGGTGCGCGAGCTGATCTCCGAGGCCACCACCACCTTCTACGGCTCGATCCCCTCGAGGATCTACAACATCGCCCACGCCTCGGCCAAGCTCGACGGGGTGCTCATCCCGCCGGACACCACCTTCTCCTACCTGCAGACGGTGGGCGAGATCTCCTTCCGCACCGGCTTCCGCGAGGCCTACGTGATCGTGGGCGACAAGACCGAGACCGGGGTGGGGGGCGGGGTCTGCCAGACCTCGACCACGCTCTTCCGCGCGGCCTACTTCGCCGGGCTGCCCATCCTCGAGCGCCGCCCCCACAGCTACCAGGTGAGCTACTACAGCCCCACCGGCCTCGACGCCGCCGTGTACTACCCCACCCAGGACCTCAAGTTCAAGAACGACACCCCGGGCTACATCCTCATCCAGACCCAGGTGCGCGGCTACCGCGCCACCTACCGCTTCTTCGGCACCAAAGACCGCGACACCACCTGGACCAAGCCGCTCGTGCGCAACGTCATCCCCGCCCCGCCCACCCGCTTCATCGTGGACGCGTCGCTGCGCTACGGCCAGCGCAAGCAGATCGACTTCTCGGCCCCCGGGGCGCAGGTCACGGTGCACCGCACCGTCACCTTCGACGACGGGCGGGTCGTCAAGGACTCGCTGTTCAGCCAGTACCGCCCTTGGGC
>NZ_QXDL01000133.1:0-11529 GCF_003574345.1 Calidithermus terrae | reverse complement strand
GCTGCGGCCGCAGCTCATCGCCGCCGGGGTGCTGAGCTTCGCCGCGCACTGGAACCTGGTGCTCTACCCGCGCATCGTGGCCGGGGACGAGCGGCTCAAGACCGTGCAGACCTGGATCACCGACCTCCAGCGGCAGAACCCGGCCGACTGGGGCCCGCTCTCGGCGGCGGCCCTGGCGGCGACGCTGCCGCTGATCGTCATCTACCTGGTCTACGAGCGGCGCATCGTCGAGACCTTCGAGGAGGGCCTCAAGGGTTAAGACGCGCCCCGGGCCCTGGGGGGCGCTTCGCGGCGGAGGGGCCCGGGGGTTTGGCATTAAGCCCAAAGTTTTAATCCGCCGGCGTGGCAGACTACGGCAGACCGGGCCGGTTGCCCGGGACGTGGAGGCTAGATGCACCGTGTTTTGACGCTGTTTATGCTCCTGCTGGGCCTGTCGGCGATGGCCCAGCGCCCTACCGAGATCGTCTTCTGGCACACCTCGGGGCCGCCCGCCCAGGACCTGTTCGAGGGCTTCATCAAGGAGTTCAACGCCCAGCAGAAGGACTACAAGATCACCTACCGCTTCGTGGGCGACTACCGCGAGGGCGGGATCAAGCTCCTGGCCGCGCTGCGCTCGGGCGGGGCCCCCCACCTCTTCCACGGGGAGATCTCCTTCCTGGGCCGCGTGGTTCAGGAGGGGCTGGGCGTGCCCCTCGACGCCCACCTCGCCGGCATCCCCAACGACTTCTTCCCGGGCTTCCTCGAGACCGGCAAGGTGAAAGGCCAGACCTACGGCCTGCCCATCGGCCTTTCGGTGCCGGTGTTCTTCTACAACGCCGACCAGTTCGCCGCCAAGGGCCTCAAGGCCCCCTCGAGCTGGGAGGACGTCGCCAACGCGGCCCAGAAGCTCACCAGCCGCGCCGCCAAGGGCTACATCGTCTCCTCCGACATCTACAGCTTCAACGTGCTGGTCATGAGCCGCGGCGGCAGCCTGGTGGGCAAGGACGGCAAGCCCAACTTCACCGACGCCCGGGTGGTGGAGTCGCTGGAGTACCTGCAGGAGATGGTCAAGAAAGGCTCCGCGCAGAGCCGCAACATCGCCGAGGCCCAGTTCTCGGTGGCCGACTTCCTGCGCACCAAGGCCTTCATGGGCGTGGCCCCCATCACCGCCTGGCCCCTCATCGAAGACCGCGCCCCCATCCCCTTCAAGCTCGGCGTCACCGCCATCCCGCGCACCAACGGGGGCAAGGTGCCCCTGGCCGGGGGCGCGCTGATCCCGCTCAAGGGCGTGAGCCCCGAGCAGGTCAAGGGCGTCGTGGCCTTCTGGAAGTACCTGATGGAGCCCGCCAACATCGCCAAGTGGGTCAAGACCACCTACTACCTGCCCATGCGCCGCGCCGCCCAGCCCCTGCTGGAGGACTGGTACAAGGCCGACCCCCGCCGCCGCGTGGCCTTCGCCCAGGTCGAGGAGGCCGACATCTGGCTGCAAGACCCCGAGTTCGTGCTGTGGTACGGCTTCCTCGAGGAAGCCCTCGAGCGCGCCCTCAAGGGCGGGACCAGCGCCAAGGCGGCGCTCGAGGAGGCGCAGCGCAAGGCGCTCCAGGTGGAGCGGAAGTAGGCGGGTAGCTGAACGCGAGACGCATGTCCTACGTCCTACGTCGTACGTCGTACGCTTTGGCCCTCGACCCTTGACGAGCCACGGGCCACGAGCTGAAGCTGAGGGCTTACCTGCTCCCCGCCCCTTATACCCGGTTTGGGAGGCTATCCACCCCGGCCGAAGGGAGTGCCCTGGGCTTCACAAAGATGTACCTCATGACGGATTTGAAGCGTATCTTTGTGAAGCCGGTATTATACCGGCCTCCCCGCCATCATGAAGCTCGCCGTCATGCCGCCGTCTACGGGGAGGACGGCGCCGGTGATGAAGCTCGCGGCCTCGGAGGCCAGGAAGAGCACGGCCTGTGCGACCTCCTCGGGCTTGCCCAGGCGGCGCAGGGCGTGGAGGTCTTCCCAGTCGCGGCGGGTCTGTTCGGGGTTTTCGGAGAGGTCGATGGCCTCGAGCACGCCCTCGGTGGCGATGGCGCCGGGGGCGACCGCGTTGACCCGGATGCCCAGGGGGGCGAGGTCGAGGGCCAGCGAGCGGGTGAGGTTGACCAGACCGCCCTTGGAGGCGTTGTAGGCGGCGTTGTTCTGCTCGGCGAAGAGGCCCTGCACGCTGGCGACGTTGACGATGGCGCCCCCGGCGTTCTTGCTCATCTCGCGGGCGGCCAGCGCCGAGAGGTGCATGGGGGCGGTGAGGTTGACGTCGAGGACCTTCTGCCAGTCCTCGAGCGCCACCCGCAGGGCCGAGCCGGGGGCCGAGATGGCCGCGTTGTTGACGAGCACGTTGACCGCGCCCCACTGGCGCAGGGCCTCGTGGACCAGGCGCTCGCGGTCGTGGGACCGGGCGATGTCGGCGTGGACGAAGAGGGCGCCCATCCCGCGCGCCACCTCCGCGCCTTCGGGGCGCACGTCGCACAGCACCACCATGGCCTCCTGGGCGGCGAAGGCCGCGGCGATGGCCCGGCCGATGCCCCGGGCCGCCCCCGTGACGAGCACCACCTTGCCCTGGAACATGCGCCGAGTCTAACTCGAGCCGCCCGCTTTATCGCCCGGCCCCGGGCTGCTACCCTAAGGCTCGGCACCGCCTCGAGCACCCCTCCAAAGGAGGTCGCATGAACGCATCGGTACCGGCAATCCCCCAGCGCATCGGCGGCCGGGCGCTGGACTGGACGATGGCCCTGCTCGCGCTCTTTTTCGTGGGGGGCCTCTACCTCGACGGCTGGGCCCACACCCACGGCCGGGTGGACGAGTCCTTCTTCACCCCCTGGCACGCCGTGCTCTACTCGGGCTTCGCGCTCAACTTCCTGGCCCTGGCGGGCGTGGCCTGGGTCAACCGCTCGAGGGGGGCCTCCTGGGCCGAGGCCCTGCCCGCGGGGTACGGGCTGGCGCTGGGCGGGCTGGGCCTGTGGTTCCTGGGCGGCCCAGGCGACCTCCTCTGGCACACGCTCTTCGGCATCGAGGAGAGCATCGACGCGCTCTACAGCCCCACCCACCTGCTGCTGGCGGCGGGGCTGGTGCTGGGCGCGAGCGGGGCCTACCGCGCGGCCTGGGCCCGCCGGGAGAGCCCGCGGAGCCTGGGCGAGCAATTGCCCATGCTGCTGTCGCTGGCGGCCACCCTGGCGGGCCTGACCTTCTTCCTCGAGTACACCCACCCGGTGGGCAACTTCTGGGGCCTGGGGCGCTTCCCCCAGGGCCAGGACACCCAGGCCTTCGGGATCATCGCCCTGCTGCTGATCAACAGCGTCCTGCTGGGCGCCCTGCTGCTTACCCTGCGCCGCTGGCGGCTGGCCCCGGGGGCCGTGGTGGTGGTGTTCGGCTTCAACGCGGTGGCGATCGGCTTCATGGCGCGGGAGTACCCCTACGGGCAGGTGGGGGCCTTCCTGGTGGCGGCGCTGCTCATCGAGGGGGTTTACCGCTGGCTCGAGCCCAGCCCCCGCCGGGTGGTGGCCCTGCGCCTGTTCGCCTTCCTGGCGCCGGCCCTCGTCACCTCGGCCCACTTCGCGGTGGGGCTGCTGGGGGCGGGCCTGAGCTGGTCGGTCCACCTCACCTGGGGCGCCGTCGTGCTCAGCGGGGCCGCCGGGCTGCTGCTGAGCCTGCTGGCGGTCCCGCCCGCCCTGCCCGAAGGGGCCGAGGCCTGAGCCCCATGTCCAACCTCCGCCGCCTGCTGCGGGCCCGCGACTTCCTGCGCGAGGCCTACCACCAGCCGCTGAACCTCCCCCGCATCGCCGCACAGGCCAACCTCTCGCCCCACCACTTCCTGCGGGCGTACAAGCGGGCCTTCCAGGAGACCCCGCACGACACCCTCACCCGGCTGCGCCTCGAGCGGGCCAAGACCCTGCTGCGCCAGGGCGAGCTGTCGGTGAGCGAGGTGTGCCTCGAGGTCGGCTTCGAGAGCCTTTCGACCTTCAGCGGCCTGTTCCTGCGCGAGGTGGGCCTGCCGCCCTCGCAGTACCGCAAGTACGCCACCTCCCAGGTCTACATCCCCCTGCTCTACCGCACCCTCTACGTGCCCGCGTGCTTCCTGCGCGTGTACGGCGGCCCGGGCGCGGAGCGCAATTTTGAAGAAGCGCCGCTCGAGCCCTAGCGTTATGCTCCAGGCAGAAAGGAGCGAGTTATGGTTACCCGTCAGAGCCACACCACCATCTACGTGCTCGACCAGGACAAGGCGCTGGAGTTCTACCAGGGCATCCTGGGCCTGGAGGTGCGCACCGACATGCGCATGGACAACGGCTTCCGCTGGCTTACCGTGGGGCCCAAGGCGCAGCCCGACCTCGAGATCGTGCTGATGCCGGTCAAGGCCGGCCAGGACATGGACGCCGAGACCGCCGAGCGCATCCGCGGGCTGCTGGAGAAGGGTGCGATGGGCGTGGGCGTCTTCGAGACCGACGACATCCACCGCGACTACGCCGAGTGGAGCGCGAAGGGCGTCCACTTCGTGTCCCCGCCCAAGGAGCAGTTCTACGGCGTCGAGGCGCTGGTGCGCGACAACTCGGGCAACTGGTTCAGCCTGACGCAGCGGAAGAAGGGATGAGGGTCGATAGCCGATAGCCGATAGCCGGATGCCGGTAGCTTCCTCAATCCAGCCCCTCTCCCAGCGGGAGAGGGCTTATTTGCGTTAGCGCCTTCGTAAAGGGGAGAGGGAGGGGCGGGTCTCGTGCTCGCTCCTAAAAAGTGCGTCTTGCGCTTCGCGTTCGGCGTTCGGCTGTCGGTGAACGCCGAACCAGCCTTACCGCATGAGCCAGTTCATCAGGGCGCTCAGCAGGCGGCTGCGCTGGTCGGAGGCGAGCGACTCGAGGCCGAAGGTCAGGTAGACCACCCGGCCCGAGCCGAAGGGGCTCAAGGTTCCGGCCGCGAATTCGCCGGCGGACTGGGCCAGCAAGCGGGGCTCGAGGCGGTCCTTGCCGTTCTTCTTGGCGCGTTTGCTCTTCTCGCGGGCCTCGCGGGGGTCGTCGGGGCGGGACTGGACCTGGGCGAGGCTGGCGCCCGGCTGCCACAGCAGGGCCGCTTCGGCCCCGCCCAGCGGGCGCACCGCCGAGGGGTAGTACTGGTTGCGCAGGCCGTCGCCGCTCATGAGGGTGTAGCCGCCCCCGCCCAGGCTGCCGGAGGCGCTGAGGCTGAGGGTGTCGGCGTTGTCGGCCTCGAGCTCGGCCCGCAGCACCTCGCGGTAGAAGGGGGTGTCGCCGATGTCGTAGCCCAGGTCCTGCCCGCTGAGGAGCACCCGGCCCCCGCCCTGGATGTAGCTGCGGAGGTTCTGCTGGTCGGCGGGGGTGAGGGTGTCGGCCCAGGCCTCGCCCAGGATCCACAGCACCAGCGGGTAGCGGCGCAGCCGCTCGAGGGAGAGCGGGCCCTGGGTGTGGACGGCGTGGGTGTCGAAGGCGATCTTCTGGGCCTTGAGCGTGGCCTCGACGGGCGTGGCGGCGTCGGGGGAGAGCCCCGCGTCGTCGTCAACGAGCAGGATGCGGCCGCTCGTGCCGCCGCCGGCGCTGCCGTAGTTGACGGTGACGGTGGCCGCGCCGCGCTGGCCGTCGGTGTCGTAGGCGAAGACCGTGATCGTGTTGGCCCCCGGCCTGAGGAAGCCCACGGTGCGGGCGAAGCGCACGCTGGGGCCGGGGTTGATGCCGATCTCCTCCTCCGGCTCGTCGTTGAGCTTGAAGGTGAGCCGGCGGATGCCGCGGTCGTCGCTGGCCTGGCCCTCCAGGCGCACCGTGTTGGTGCTGGCGGTCGCGCCGTTGGCGGGCTGGCTGAGGCTGACGCTGGGGGCGCCGCCGCCGGCTCACCTTCAAGCTCAACGACGAGCCGGAGGAGGAGAATCCGGGCCCGGAGGCCGTGGGCCGCGTGCGCGAGGCCGAGCTGCGGGCGGCGGCCGGGGTGCTGGGGGTGCGGGAGGTGGCCTTTTTGGGCTACCCCGACGGCGGGCTCGACCGGGCCGACCCTCGGGAGGCTACATGGCGGCTGGTGGGGCACTTGCGGCGGGCGCGGCCGGAGGTGGTGGTCACCTTCAGCCCCGACGGGCACACCGGCCACCCCGACCACGTCGCCGTCTCGCAGCTCACCTGCGGGGCGGTGGTCTGCGCGGCCGACTCGAGCTACCCCGACCCCCAGCCGCCCCACCGGGTGCACAAGCTGTACTACCTCGTTGACCCGCTCGAGCTCGTCGAGTGGGCCCGGCAGGCCCTGGGCGACGTCGGCATGACCGTGGACGGGGTTAAGCGGCCGCACACCGGCTGGGCCGACTGGGCCATCACCGCCCGCGTGGACGCCACCGCCTACTGGCGGGCTGCCTGGGAGGCCGTCCAGTGCCACCAAAGCCAGTCCCACACGCTCGCCCGCCTGCGGACGCTGGCGGAGGCGACCCACGAGCGGGTCTGGGGTTGGGGCCACTTCTACCGGGTGTTCAGCCTGGTCAACGGCGGGCGGGCCAAGGAGTCCGACCTGTTCGAGGGCCTGCGCGAGGCGCACTAGCGGAGCTGGGCCTCGGGCCGGAAGGCCGTCCAGGCGAACCAGAAGGGCACGTCGTGGGGGAGGGGGGTCGGGCGCCTCCCTTCACGCAGCCCCGGAGCAGGCTCGAGCCGGGAAGCCGGAAAACCCGTGGTCCCACGGCGACACCTCCTGCTGGCTTGATCGCCTCGCTATAGCGCGCTTCGCCGCCGTGCCGCCAGCGCCTCGAGCTGCGCCGCCCGCTCGAGCCGCCCCATCCGCCGGTAGGACTCGGCCTCGTAGGCCAGGTCGAGCACCGGCACGCGCATCCCGTCGAACTCGAGGAAGCGGCGGTGGCGCTGGAGGTCGGTGGGCTCCTCCCATGCCCCCGTGAGGGGGTCGCGCTTCTGCAGGTCGCCCATCACCTGCACCGCCACCCCGCCGAAGTCGAAGTCGCCGAAGTGCGAGCGTACCCGCTCCCCGGCGCGGTCGGTGCCCACCGGGTGCACCACGTGTTCCCGGAACAGCGCCTCGAAGCGGTAGGCCCCCGCGCGGTCGGTCTGGATGTCGATGTCGCGGGGGAGGGCCTCCAGGCCCTGCATGGCGAAGGCCAGGCTGCCGGTGAGGGCCCAGTCGAGGCCCTCGGCCTCCAGGCGCCGGTGGATGTGCCGGAAGACCTCGAGCAGCCGCGGCGGGAGGCTCACGCGGCGTACCTCTCGAAGGCTTCGGCGTCGAAGCGGCAGCCCTGGAGGTCTGCCCAGTGCAGCCAGCCGTCGCGGAAGGGGGGGAAGTGCAGGAAACCGCCCTCGGCCTTGAGGTGGAAGGCGAGCTCGCAGGGCTCGGTGACGGGCTCGAGGAAGGCCAGCAGGGCGGTCTGGTAGGTGCCGAAGCTCGACAGCGCCTGCGAGCCCACCATCACCCCCTTGCCCGCCTGCTGGGCCAGGCCCATCATGGCCAGGCTCTGGGTGTAGCCGGTGCGGGCGGGCTTGACGTTGAGGACGTCGAAGGTGTCCAGTTGCAGCTCGCGGCGCAGGTCGCGCGGGGTGAAGCAGGAGTCGTCGGCGATGAAGCGCAGCCAGCGCGTCTCGCGCAGGGCTTTGCGGGCTCTGACCTCCTCGACGGGCAGGGGCTCCTCCACGTACGAAAGCCCCGCCGCCGCCCAGGCCTTGAGGTAACGCTCGCCGCTCTCGGCGTCGAGGGTCTCGTTGGCGTCGGCGTAGAGGTCGGCGTCGGGGAAGCGCTCCTTGAGCAGCGCCAGGCGCCCCAGGTCGCCCTCGAGGTCGCGCCCGACCTTCACCTTGAACACCCGCACCCCTGCCGCGTAGGCCGCCTCGGCGTCGCGCAGCATCTCCTCGGCCCCGGCGATGCCCAGGATGTAGCTCACCCGCACCCGCGCGTGGTGGGGCTCGAGGGCCTGCCACAGCTCCTGCCCCTGCGAGCGGGCCCAGGCTTCCCACAGCGCGATGTCGAGGCCGCCCTTGGTGGTGGGGTGGCCGGGGAAGCTGCCCAACACCGCCTGCACGGCCTCGGCGTCCTCCGCCTCCAGCCCCAGCAGCCGCGGGGCGAGGTGCTCGAGCGCGGCCAGCACGGTGGCCTGGGTCTCGCCGTAGATGGTGGGGCGCGGGGGGACCTCGGCCCGCCCCACCGAGCCGTCGGAGAGGGTGACCTCGAGCAGCACGTGCTCCATGGCCCCCATCTCGCTGGCCTTGCCCCAGCGCAGCGCCCCGCGCAGCGGGATGCGGAAGGGCCGCGCCCGGATGGCGTCAATGCTGGGCATGCACCCCTCCCACGAAGGCCCGGATTCGCTCGGCCTCCTCCGCCACGCTCAGGGCCTCGGTGTCGAGGAAGAGGGCGCGGGGGTGGCCCCCCAGCAGGCGCCGCGGCCCCTCGGGGCTGTAATTCTGGCGCTCCTCCGCCACGATCTTGAGCTTGGCGAGCAGCTCCTGGGCCTCGAAGCCCCAGGACAGCGCCTCCTCGAGCTCCCCCTCCGACAGCACCCCCTGCGCCGTGGCGCGGATCGCCTCCTCGTCGGCCGCCTCGAGCCTCACCCGGTCGAAGCGGTCGCCGCGCCCCAGCAGCCGTGCCAGGCGGGTGAGGTCGCGGGCCTCGAGCACCACGAAGCGGGCGAGGGGGAGGTGCTCGAGGGCGTAGGCCACCTCCGCCTCCCCCCGCAGCCCGTCGAAGAGCAAGGGCCAGGCGGGCAGGGTGCGGGCCTGGCTGAGGGCCTGGGCCACCCCGCCGGGGTGGGTCTGGCGGAAGCGCCGGGTCAGGGCGAAGCGCTCGGCGCGGTCGAGGGCCTGGCCTTCGGCCCCGAACAGCGGCAGCACGTAGCGGTCCACCACCTCGCGGCGGTCGGGGAGGGTGGGGTAGGCGAGGGCCTCGAGCAGGCTGCTCTTGCCCACCCCGGTGAGGCCCACCAGGATCAGCAGGGGCAGCCCGGGGAGGGGTCTGGCCTCGGGGGGCGCGGCTTCGGCGGGGAGGAAGAGCGGGTGGCTCATCAGGCCATACCTTACCCCACGGTGCGGCTGACGAAGGGCGAAGCCGGTCTTGACCCCAGGCTACCGAAGCCCTCATGAACGCCCTGTTATGATGGCCTGAGTCTGGAGGTTTTAGGATGAAGCGAATTCTCCCAATCCTCACGCTGCTTCTCGGGCTGGCCTTCGCCCAGGTCCCGGCCTACCCCGAGAACACCGCCGGGCTGGGCTTCACGGTGGGTAAGAGCGTCACGGTGCAGGCGGGGGTCAGCCTGCCACTGCTGGGCTTCGACACCGGCCTCGACGTCGAGCTCAACCCCCTGGCGCCCGGCGGCTTCGAATTCTGGAGCCTCAGCCGCCTCAACCTGATCCCCGCGCTGGTGGTGGGCGACCTCTCGATGTCGGTAGGGGCCGGCATCGACGTGCGCTACGCGGCGAAGAACGGGGCGACCGCGCCCTCCTTCGGGGCGCACCTGGGGCCCACGGCCACCCTCGAGCTCCCCGGCAGCGCCCTCTCGGCCTACGTGGGGCTGGGCTTCCAGGACGGCTTCAGCCTCGCGTACGGGCTGGGCTTCCGCCTCTACCTCGACCCCCTGGCCCTCGAGCTCGCGCTCACCGACCGCTACTGGCTCAAGCTCTCTGCCCTCTACCTGTGGTAGGGCGCTAGCCGCAGCCCCCGGCCCCCGGCCCCGCCGCCCGAAGCTCCATGAGATCGCGCTTTAACCCGGCCCAGCTCTTCGCCCTGCCAGCGGCAGGGCTTTTGGTGTTGTTCCTGCTGTACCCCTTCCTCGACGTTCTGCGCTTCTCGACGTGGGAGTGGTCGGGGCTGTCGGAGCCGAAGCCGGTGGGGCTGCAGAACTACCGCAACATCCTCACCGACCCCGACTTCCACCGCAGCCTGGGGACTACCCTGGTGCTGGCCCTGATGACGCTGCCGCCCTTCATCGCCCTCTCGGTGCTGCTGGCGCTGGCGCTGGAGGGCCAGCGCTACGAGCGCGCGGTCAAGGCGCTGCTGTTCCTGCCGGGCCTGGTCACGCTGGGCGGGGCCTCGGTGGCGTGGTACACGCTGTTCTCGCCGGAGTACGGCGCCCTGGCGAGCCTGGTCCCCGTCCCGCGATGGGACCAGGAGGTGGTGTGGGCGCTGCTGCTGATCACGCTGTTCACCCTCTGGCGGCACATCGGCTACGGGGTGCTGGTGGTCTCGGCGCGGCTGAAGGGCATCCCCAAGACGCTGCTCGAGGCCGCCGCCGTGGACGGGGCTTCCCCCGCCGAGGCCTTCCGCTACATCACCCTGCCCCTGCTGCGCCCGGCCGTCACCTTTTTGGTCGTCATCGGCACCGTGCTCTCGCTGCAGTCGTACAGCGCGGTGTTCCTGCTCACCCGCGGCGGCCCCTTCGGCGGGACGCGGGTGCTGGGCTACTACCTCTACGAGACCGGCTTCGAGAACTTCCGCCTGGGCTACGCCGCCGCCGTGACGGTGGTGATCCTGCTGCTGACGCTGTTCTTCGCCCTGGCCCAGGCCCGGCTGCTGCGCGGGGGGGAGCATGAGTAGGGCCATGCGCAAGACGCAAGACGCGAGACGCCAAACACCAGTCGTACGTCCTGCGTCGTACGTCGTACGCCAGACGCCAAACGCCAAACGCCAAACGTCAAACGCCCTTTCTCTACCCCCCTTAGCAAGGGGGGCTGGGGGGATAGAACTCTCTCCCCGCAGGCGGGGAGGGTTGGAGTGGGGTGTTTCTCACCGCGAGCCACAAGCCACGAGCTACGAGCCTTCTGTCTTTGACCCTCGACCCTCGACGCCCCTGGCTATCGACGATCGACGTCTTCCGGCGTTCGGCGTTCGGCGTTCGGCGTTCGGCGTATTGCGTTTGGCCTTTGGCGTTTGGCGTTCTTGGAGGCCCGCGTGATCCGCCACCTCTTCGTCTTCACGGCGGCCTTCTTAGTGGGCCTGCCCTTCCTCTGGATGGCCTACGCGGCCTTCATCCCGCCCGAGCAGGTCTTCGCGGGGGAGTTCTTCGGGCTGCGCTTGAGCCTCGCCAACTTCGGGGTGCTGTCGGAGGGGGAGTTCTGGGAGGGTTTCTGGGGGCGGCTGCTGTTCTCGGTGCTG
The DNA here is from genome assembly GCF_003574345.1 of Calidithermus terrae. Taxonomy (NCBI): domain Bacteria; kingdom Thermotogati; phylum Deinococcota; class Deinococci; order Thermales; family Thermaceae; genus Calidithermus; species Calidithermus terrae. Next base: position 450 of record NZ_QXDL01000133.1, on the reverse strand, counting down.
CTGTCGGGGGGTGCTACGCTGCTGCAGCTTCTCACCGGCTTCCTGGCGGCCTACGCCATCCGGGAGGGGGCGCGGCTGCTGCCCTTCTTCCTGGTGATGCTGGCGATCCCGGCCGAGCTGCTGCTGGTGCCGCTGTACGGGCTGTTGCAGCGGCTGGGCATCCTCGACACGGTGTGGGCGCTGGTGCTGCCCTTCGCGGCGAGCCCCTTCATCGTCTACCTGCTCTACCAGGGCATGCGGACGGTGCCGGTGGAGCTGCTCGAGGCCGCCCGGCTCGACGGGGCGGGCCACCGGGTGATCCTCACGCGCATCCTGCTGCCCCTGCTGCGGCCGCAGCTCATCGCCGCCGGGGTGCTGAGCTTCGCCGCGCACTGGAACCTGGTGCTCTACCCGCGCATCGTGGCCGGGGACGAGCGGCTCAAGACCGTGCAGACCTGGATCACCGACCTC
>NZ_QXDL01000132.1:0-11711 GCF_003574345.1 Calidithermus terrae | reverse complement strand
CCCGATGAGCGCGGCCACCGTGGTGATGCCGATGGTGAGCACCAGGGCGCCGCGGACGCCCTCGAGGATCAGCGGGGTCGCCAGGGGTAGCTCCACCCGCCAGAAGAGCTGGCGGCGGCTCATCCCCATGCCCTTCCCGGCGTCGCGGGCCGCCTCGGGGACCGCGCGCAGGCCGGTGTAGGTGCTGAGCACCACCGGCAGCAGGGCGTAGAGGGTGAGGGCCAGCACCGCGGGGGCCGCCCCGATCCCCCGCACCCCGGCGGCGGCGAGGGGCTGGGAGAGCTCGAGCCGCAGCGGCTCGGGCCCCAGCAGGTTGAACAAGAGCGTGCCGCCCAGCACCAGCGCCAGCAGGCCCACGGGGAAGGCCGCCAGCAGGCCCAGCGAGGGGCTGGCCGCCCAGAACAGCCGGGTGAGCAGCAGCCCCACGCCGACCACCGCCAGGGCGGCCTCGAGGCTCACCCCCTGCCCCACCCGGGCCAGGACGGGCAGCAGCAGCCCGAAGAGGGCCAGCGAGGGGATGGTCTGCAGGAAGCCGGTCAGGCTCAGCACCCAGCCGAAGCGGGCGTCGCGGGCGGCCAGGGCCCCCAGGGGGATGCCCACCAGCAGAGCCTGTCCCACCGCGCTCGCGGCCATCGCCAGGTGCCGCCAGGCCTCGAGGCCGAATTGCTGCCGGTAGGCCGAGCCCTCGACCACCGGGGCCAGCGGCGAGAAGCTCCCCGCCAGCGCGGCGACGAGCACGGCGGCGGGGAGGGTGCCGGCCAGCCAGCGCCTAGCCGGGACGGGGGTGCCCACCGCCGCCGCGTACAGCGCGAGCAGGGTCAGCCAGAAGCCTGCGGCGAGCCCGGCCCGCGCGACCTCCGGCTGGCCCTCGAGCACCCCCCGCGCCACCCCGCCCGCCAGCAGGGCCCAGCCCAGCGTGAGCAGCCCCAGCAGCAGCGGGTAGGCGGCCCCGCGCAGGAGGGGCAGCAGCAGCCAGCCCAGGGCCATCGCCGCGGCCAGGGCGGGCTCGAGGCCCCACGGCCGCACGAGCGCCCCGTCGAGCAGGCGGTTGGGCTTGAACGCGATCCAGGGCAGGGCCAGGGCCAGCAGGCCCAACCCGGCAGCCAGCCAGGCCACCGGGTTGAGCGCTCGCCCAGCAGGGCGCGACACGCGGGCCCCCTTACTTGATCAGGCCCTTCTGCTTGAGGTACTCCGCGGCCACGTCGGCGGCCTTCTTGCCCAGCGCCACCTGGCCGTTGAGGTCGGCGAGCACGTCCTCGGTGAGGGTGGCGAAGAGCGGGTTGATGAGGGTGGCGAGCTCGGGGTAGCGGTCGAGCACCGCCTTGCGCACGGTGATGGCGGGCTGGTAGACCGCGACCGCGCCGCGGGGGTCGGTGAGGGCGACCAGGCCCAGCGTGGCGATGGCCCCGTCGGTGCCGTAGGCCATGGCCGCGTTGACCCCGTTGGTGCCGCGGGCCGCCGCCGTCTCGGTCTGGGTGGTGTCGCCGCCCGGCAGGATGAGGAGCTGTTCGGGCTTGAGCTTGAAGCCGTAGACCCGCTCGAAGGCCTTGAGCGCGTCGTCGCGATCGACGAACTCCTGGCTGGCCGCGAGCTTCACCGGCTTGCCGGCGTTGACGTAGCGGGCGAAGTCGGCCATGGTCTTGAGGCCCTCCTTCTCGGCCAGGGCCTTGGGCACGGCGATGGCCCAGGTGTTGTTGGCGGGGGCCGGGTTGAGCCAGACGATGCCGTTCTTGGCGTCGAGCTCCTTGGCCTTCTCGAAGCCCCGCTTGGCGTCGCGGGTGAGGGCGGCCTCGACCTGGGCCTCGGGGAAGAATTGCGTGAGGGCGGTGCCGGTGTACTCGGGGTAGAGGTCGATCTCGCCGGAGGTGAGGGCCTTGCGCACGATGTTGGTGGTGCCGGTGCGGCAGCGGTCGTTGACGCGGAAGCCGGCGGCCTCGAGCCGCAGCTTGACCATCTGGCACAGCACCTCCCCCTCGGTATCGATCTTGGAGCCGACGGTGATGGGGCCCTTCTGGGCTAACGCGAGGCCCATTCCCAGGGCGATCAGCAACGCGAAGACACTCTTCATCCCAAACCTCCTAATCCTCATGTACCGCTTAGGTTCGTAACATAACACTTCGACCCCGGCGATATGTCAGCGGGCTTACTCACTGACCGCTCGGTGGACAGCCGGTAGCCGGTCGGACGTACTCATTCTCACGCCGCCCATTAGCGAGGGGTGAAAAAGAAGGCGAAACCCAGCAGGGCGTACACGCCCAGCAGCAGGAAGCCCTCGAGCCAGTTGCTCTCCCCGTCGCGCACCACCGCGTTGGTCGCCAGGATGCTGGCGGCGAGGGCGGCGAGCTCGAGGGGGTTGTGGAAGACGAGGTCCATGGGCCGCCCGGCGAAGTAGCCCACCAGCACCAGGATGGGGGCCACCAGCAGCGCGATCTGGAGGGAGGAACCCACCGCGATCTGCACCGCCAGATCCATCTTGTTCTTCATGGCGAAGACCACGGCCGCGAAGTGCTCGGCGGCGTTGCCCACCAGCGGGATGAGGATGATGCCCACGAAGAACTCCGAAAGCCCCAGCACCTCGGTGGCGGCCTCGAGGCTCCCCACCAGGAACTCGGCCATCACCGCCACCCCCACCGTGGCCGCGGCCAGCACCCCCACGGCCACCGGCACGCTCCAGGTGGCCGGGTGTTCCTCGGGGTGGGCCTCGTCGAGGCCGCTGACGAGGTCTTTGTGGGTGCGCAGGGTGAAGTAGACGTTGGCGAGGTAGATCAGGATCAGCACCCCGGCCGTGGCGAGGCTGAAGAGCTCGTCGGGCAGGGTGGGGTCGGGCACGTTGAAGAAGTTGCGCTCGGCGAGGTCGAAGAAGGTGGGCAGCATGAAGGCGATGAGCGTGAGGGTGAGCAGCGAGGCCGAGAGCCCGGCCGCGTGGGCGTTGAAGTTCTGGCGCAGGTAGCGCAGGCCCCCCAGGAAGACGGACAGCCCCAGCACCAGCAGCAAGTTGGAGAGGATCGAGCCGGTGATGCTGGCCTTGACGATCTCGATCTTGCCCGCCAGCAGCGCCACGGTGGCGATGATCAGCTCGGCGGCGTTGCCGAAGGTGGCGTTGAGCAGCCCGCCCACCGTGCTGCCCGCCCGTGCGGCGAGTTCCTCGGTGGCCTGCCCCATCCAGCCCGCCAGCGGCAGCAGCGCCAGCGCCGAGACCACGAAGACCCAGACCGCCGGGGCGTGGAAGACCTCCAGCGCGACCGCCAGCGGGATGAACCCCAGCATGCCGTAGCGGAACATGGCGGTATTGTACCGCCGCCCTCAGCCCTCCCCCACTGCCGTTGGTATGACCCGCCGGGAAAAAACCCTAAGACAAGGGCGAGGCCCGCGCGAGGAGTGAGGAGGGGGGTTAAGCCCTCGAGCCGCCCTCGCGAGCGCCGGCGCTACCCGCCCGGCCCCGCCGCCGGCAGCAGGCGCAGCACGTCGCCCCCGGCCCGCTGCCGCAGCTTTTCGACCTCCCGGCGGGCCCGCGAAGGCCCCAGCCAAGGGGTCCAGTAAGCCCGCAGGGTCTCCAGCACCAGCCCCGTCGCTACGGTCTCGGCGGGCTCGCGCGGGCAGTAGAGCAGGTCGAGGTTGGTGACCGGGCCGCCGCCCGGCCCGCCCACGGGCTGCTCGTAGCGGAGGTCCACCTTCCGAAAACCCAGGGCCTGAAAAACCCGGCGGCGCTGCACGGGGTCGGAGCCCACCCGCCGCTCGGCCTCGAGCTCGGCCGCGCTCATGCGCTCGGGGGCCACCACGTCGATGAACACCCCGTTGACCCGGCCTTTGGCCGCCGCGTCGAGCACGGCGAAGCGGGCCTCGTGCAGCCTGCGGGCGAGGCCCCGGCCCCGGGCCTCGGGGGCCACGCCCATGAAGCTGGAGAAGCCGGTGTTGGGCCGGGCCATGTAGTGGAAGAGGGTCCCGCCCAGCACCTCGCCCCCCTCCTCGGCCACGACCAAAAAGTTGCCGCGCGCGGCGAGCGGAACGCCGACCATGGCCCGGATCACCCCGGGCGGGATCAGCATGTCCGGCTCGAAGTAGACCCGCCGCTGGAGCTGCCCGAACTTGCCGATGGCGGGGTCTAGGGGGCTGGTGACCTGACGGACCTCGAGCACGGCGTCGCCCCGGCCTCGGACACCCTCACTCCTCCGGCCGGTACTGCGAGGGGTAGTTGACGATCTTGTCCCACTCGTCGGCGGTCGAGCGGGCCACGAAGGCGATCAGCGGCTCGTCCCCGATGTTGAACACCTCGTGAGGCACGCCGGGCTTGATGTAAATAAAGTCCCCCGCCTCGTTGATGACCTCCTGCTTCAGCCCCTCGCCGAAGGTGTGCTTTACCCGCCCCTGCGCGATGAACAGCATCACCTCGAACCCTTCGTGGACGTGCGCGTAAGCGATGGCCCCCGGCGGCACCGTCGCCACGTTGACGGAAAGCCCCGTAGACCCCACGTTCTTCGCCGACATCCCCTGCATGTAGCGAATGCCGTTCCAGCCGCGCTCCTTCCCCCCGCCCCGGATCACGGCGATCCCGCCCAGGTCCTCGACGACGCTCCGGTCGATCTCCCCGACACCCTTGGTCCGCTCTGGCATGCCTCAATCTACCAGCTACCCCGCACGGGTTGGGGATGGAAAGCGGCTCGTGATTACTCCTCCCCGGCCCTCCCGGCTGGCGTCGAGGGTCCAGGGCCAAGGCGTCCAAGGTCTCGCGTCTTGCGTCTTGCGTCTTGCGTCTTGCGTACGTCGTACGACGTAGGACGTAGGACGTACGACCCGCGCCCGACGTACGACCCGCACCCGACGCACGACCCGCACCCGGCGTTCAGCCATCGGCCATCAACCCCATCAAGGCTTGAACACGACCTTAGCCCCCCCGCGCTTGGCCGCCCGGATGGCCTCCGGCCACGACTCGAGCCCGAACTGCTGCCCCACCAGCGCCTCGATGCCCTCGAGCTCGGGCAGCAGCTTGACCGCGGTGGCGAAGGCGTCCCAGTTGTAGGCGTGGCTGCCCAGCAGGCGCACCTCGCGGAACCAGTAGGGCGAGAAGTCGTGCAGCGCGCCGCCGGGGGAGCCCAGCAGCAGGATGCGGCCGCCCTCGGCGACGGCCCAGCTCGAGTCCTGCAGGGCAGCCGGGTTGCCGGAGGCCTCGATCACCGCGCCGAAGCCGCCCCGCCAGGCCCGCTTGCCGAGCAGGCCGCGGTAGCTCACGTACTTCTGGGCCTTCTGGGCCTCGCGCACCGAGGGGTAGGTCACGTTGGCCCCGAGGGCCCGGGCCCGCTGCGCCGCGTGGTCGCGCCGGACGACCGCGTGGATGGGGCCCTCGAAGCCCAGCGCCCGCAGCACCGCCACCGACAGCAGCCCGATGGTGCCGCCCCCGACGACCAGGATCTCGTCGGGCCAGTCCTTCGCCAGCGCCTGCTGGACGCCGTGGACCACCACCGCCAGCGGCTCGGTGAGCACGGCGCGCTCGTCGGGGACGCTCTCGGCGACCGGGAAAATCCGCTCGCGGTGGGCCACCAGGCGCTCGCTCCAGCCGCCGGGGAGGTCGGAGCAGTAGCCCAGGATGCCGGGGCGGAAGTTGCCCTCGGTGAGGTTCTGGCAGCGGTGGTCGTCGCCCTTGGCGCAGGCCGGGCAGTCGGGGAGGCCGCGCTCGTGGCAGGTCAAGAGCGGGTTGACCACCACCCGCACCCCGCCGAGCTCGGCCAGGATCTCGTGGCCCAGCACCGCCGGGAAGGAGTAGAAGGGCGCAAGGGCGGGGGAGCTCTTGCCGTAGAGCAGGGCGAGGTCCGAGCCGCAGACGCCTGCTAAGCGCACCTTGAGCCGCTCGAAGCCCCGGGGCGGGGTGGGCTCGGGCAGGTGCACGAGGTGCAGGGGAAGGCTGCGCACCGGGTAGCGGCCGTCGAGGAGCTTGGCGAAGACGTAGCGGGGGATGGAGGGGGTGAAGTTCAGGGCCCGCATCATGACCCGGCTGCCGCTGGCTAGCTGCGTGGCGGCTCGAGCGGGCAGAGCGGGTGCCTGAACCATAAACCTGCTTTCTAGCTTACCGCCTCGCCCGGGTGAGGAGATTCAGAAGCTCGAGCCGCGCCGGGTCGGCCCGGCAGCCCGGGATTGCTCCATCTCGGGCCGGCGGGTCACAGCGCGTAGCGCAACATGGCCCACGCCAGCAGCAGGCCCCGCGCCGACCAGGCCAGGGTGCGCAGCCAGTTGGTGTACACCAGCAGGCTCAGGGCCTGGGGGTCGAAGCGGCGGGCCAGCCTGCGCTGCAGGGGGGCCTGCACCAGCAGGCCCCAGCCCCAGATCAGCGCCAGCAGGCCGAGGCCGAGCATGAAGACCCACGACGGGACCCAGCCGGGCGGGAAGACCACCAGGACGATCCCCGTGACGAGCTCGATGAACATCAGCGTGCCCATGACCTGCGGCAGGAGCAGGCTGTGGTTGGCCTCGTAGGAGGAGAAGGCGTTCTCCCCTACCTTGGCGAAGAGCGGCAGGTTCACGACCTGCAGGGTCCAGATCAGGCCCACCAGGGCCCACGTGGCGCAGAAGTGGGTGAGGATGATCAGTCGCATAGGGCCCTCGAGGGCGTCGGTGAGGCGCCGGGGTCTGGGGAAGGCTTCGGGTCGAGGGGTTCACACCACCCGGCGGCGCCACTCGCTCAGCAGCAGGCTCGCCAGCAGGCACAGCGTCGCGGCCACCACCGCGTAGCCGGTGGCCTCGTCGCGGTGGTAGTCCCACACCACCGAGCGGCCGAGGTCGCTATAGGTCTGCTTGAGCGCCCCGGCCGAGTCCACGAAGTAGTACTCCCCGCCGGTGGCCTGGGCGATGGAGCGCAGGGTTTCCTCGTCGAAGCGGGCCGCCCACCACAGGCGGGGCTCGATGCCCGGGATGGGCCCCTCGGTGACCGAGCCCACCCCGATGGTGTGGACGGTCACCTGCTGCCGCGCGGCCTCGGCGGCGGCCTCGAGCGGGTCCACCCCGCCGTAGTTGCGCCCGTCGGACAGCAGGATCACGGTGGCGAGCTTGTGGGGGTCCTCGCCGGTGGCCTTGCGCTCCTCGAGGCTGGGCAGGGCCTGAACGCTCTCCATCAGCCCGTCGCCGATGGTGGTGCCGAAGTCCATCTCGAGCAGGTTGACCGCCTCCATCACCCGGTGGTGCTCGCTGGTGAGCGGGACCACCAGCCGCGCGTAGCGGGCGAAGATCACCAGCCCCACCCGCGCCCCCTCGGGCAGCTCGCGCACGAAGGCCTTGAGCGCGTTCTGGGCCGCGGTGAAGCGGTTGGGCTTGACGTCGCCCGCCGCCATCGAGCGGCTGACGTCGAGGGCGAGGATCACCCCGGCCTGGGGGTTGGCCCGGGGGATGGCCAGGCTGGGCCGGGCCAGCGCCAGGATCAGCAGCGCCAGCGAGGCCAGGTACAGCAGGGCCGGGAGGTAGCGCGACCACCGCCGCCCCTCGGCACCGGCCCGCGTCAAAAGCGCCAGGTGGGGGTAAAGCACCCCAGTCTCGCCCCTGCGGCGCACGCTGCGCCAGTAGGTCCACACGAACAGCGGCAAGAACGCCAGCAGGAACAACGCCCAGGGCCAGGTCAGGCTCATTCACACCACCCTTCTGCGCGCGAAGGCGACCCCCAGGCTCAGGCCGAGCAGGGAGGCCGCCGCCAGGGAGAACAGCGCGGAAACTTCGGTCGGGCGGGGCCGCACCGCGATGACCCTGCCCAGGTCGCGGTGGGCGTCGCGCAGGTCGGCCGCGGAGAAGATGGGGTAGTAGCGGCCCCCGCTGCGGTCGGCGACCTGCTTGAGCACGTCGTCGTCGAAATTGTGGCCGTGGGTCCCCACCCCGATGGTGTGGATGCGGATGCCCCGGCGGGCGGCCTCGGCGGCGATCTCGAGCGGGTCGTTGCCGGAGTTGTCGTGGCCGTGCGAGAAGAGCACGATCACGCCGGGCCGGCCCTCGCCGGCGGCGTCGGGGAGGGCCTCGAGCGCGGCCAGGAGGCCGTAGGTGAAGGAGTAGCCGTCGCCGAGCTCGAGGTTTTGCAGCGCCTCGTAGACCCGCTGGCGCTCGAGGGTCAGCGGCAGCATGGGCACGCCGTAGCTCGAGAAGACCGCGATCCCCACGGGGATGCTGGCGGGCAGCCCCTCCACGAGGGCCCGCGCGGCCTGCTGGGTGGCCTCGAGGCGGTTGGGGGCGATGTCGGTCGAGCGCATGGACCAGCCGGTCTCGATGGCGAGCACCACCCCGGCCAGGTTCTCGGCGGCCGGGAGGGGCAGGGTCGGGCGGGCCAGCGCCAGCAGCCCCAGCGCCACCGCCCCCAGGTACAGCACGGCGGGCAGGTGGAGGCGGCCGGGGTTGTGGGCCTGGGCGGGCAGCAGGGCCTGCGCCTCGGGGTAGGCCGCGAAGGCCCTCGACTGCCCGAGCACGCCCCGCCGGTACAGCGCCACCAGCAGGGGGAGCCCCAGCAGGGCCAGCAGAACCCAGGGCGCCAGGAAGCCCATGCCCCCTCCTTAGGGCACCCGCCGCTGCCAGTGCAGGTTGAGCGCCCCGGCCACCACCAGCAGGATCAGCGCCAGCCCCGACAGCAGGGCCGAGACCTCGGTGCGGGTGGGTTCCCAGCGGATGATGGTGCCCAGCTCGGTGAAGACCTCGCGCAGCGCGTCCTGGCTGGGGGCGTAGGTGTACTTGCCGTCGGTGTCCTGGGCCAGGGCCTGCAGGGTGCGCGGCTCGAAGGGCACGTAGTAGTTCTGGCCGTCCTGCTGCATGATGGCCCCGCCCTCGCGCCCCACGCCCACGGTGTAGACCTTGACCTTCCACTGCGAGGCGAAGCGGGAGGCGATCCGCAGGCCGTCGCTGGCGGAGACCTCGGGGTTGGAGCTGACGTTGTTGACCCCGTCGGAGATGATGAGGATGGCCCCGGGGGGCATCTTCTCGGGCTGGGGCGCGGGCCCGGACGGCGCAGGCGCGTCGGGCACGGCGAACATGCGGGGGGTGAGTTCCTGCGGGGGCTTGACTTCCTTGCGGCCCGGCAGCATGCGCACCCCGGTCACCACCGCCGAGGCCAGCGAGGTGTTCTGCGCGACCTTGAGCTGGGCGATGGCCTCGCGCACCCGCTCGCGGTCGGTGGTGGGGGGCACGAGCACGGTGGCCACGTCGGAGAAGCTGGCGAGCCCGATCTGGGTGGTGGCGGGGGCCACCCTGAGGAACTCGAGCGCGATGGCGCGGGCGGCCTCGAGGCGGTTGGGGTTGAGGTCGGAGGCCAGCATCGAGCGCGAGGTGTCGATGGCGAGCACCACCGCCGCCTTGTTGACCGGCAGGGGCAGGGCGGCCACGGGCCGGGCCGCCGCGAACAGCAGCACGCCCAGCGCCACGAGCTGCAGCACCAGCGGCCAGCGGCGGTGCGCGCGGGAGGCCGGCCGCAGCACGGCCTTGAGCAGGTGCGCGTCGGCGAAGGCCTGTGCGGTGCGCTGGCGGCGGCGCTCGAGGCCCCACAGCACCGCGACGGTGACGGGCAGCAGCAGCAGCGCCAACAGCAGCGCGGGCCAGGTGAAGCTCATACCGCCCTCCTTCCCTTGCGCCGCAGGGTGAACTTCAGCAGCGGCTGCACCAGCTCCTGGGCGGTGGAGAGCTCGAGGTAGTCGATCTGGGCCGCCCGGAAAGCCCGCAGCAGCCCCTCCTCCCGCTTCTGCACGAGCGCGGCGTGAGCGGCCCTCACCCGCGGGTCGTCGGTGTCGAGCCAGACCTCCTCCCCGCTCTCGGGGTCGCGCAGGCGCAGCTCGCCCACCTTGGGCAGCTCGCGCTCGGCCGGGTCGTAGACCCGCACCGCGATGACCTCGTGGCGCTGGGCCAGGCGGTGCAGGGCGCTCTCCCAGCCCGCCGGCTCGTCGAGGAAGTCGGAGACCACGAAGATCAGCGCCCGGCGCCGCAGGGTCTTGCTGAGGTGTTCGAGCCCTTCGGCCAGGCTCGAGCGGCGGCCCTCGAGGGAGGGCACGCCCATCAGCGAGTCGAGGATGCGCAGGGCCTGCTGGCGCCCGCTGCGCGGCGGGGTGACGCGCATGCGGCCGTCGCCCAGGCCCACCGCGCCCACCTTGTCGCCGTGGCGGATCACGATGGAGGCGGCGGTGGCGGCGAACTCCATCGCCAGCTCGCTCTTGAGCACCCGGCGGGTGCCGAAGTCCATCGAGGCCGAGCGGTCAACGACCAGCCAGGCGGTGATCTCGCGCTCCTCGCGGTACTGCCGCACGTGCAGGGTGCCGGTGCGGGCGGTCACGTTCCAGTCGATCTTGCGCACCTCGTCGCCGGGCTGGTACTGCCGCACCTCGGCGAGGTCGAGGCTGGGGCCGTAGAACACCCCGCTGTAGTCGCCGAACAAGAAGCCGTCCAGCCGCCGCAGCACGGTGAACTGCAGCCGCCGCAGCAGCTCGACAGCCGGGGGCCTGACCCGCAGGGCCGCGCCCTCCTGCGGCGGGGGTTCGGCCCCGGGGGGTGGCCCGGCGGGCGGGCGTCGGAAGCGTCGCAGCATCGCAACCCTCCGGGATCAGGCCGTGGGCGGGTTCTGCGGCTGGCTCAGGGGGCGGCCGTCGCGGTGGGGGTCGCCCAGGTGGACCCGCGGCAGCGGCACCGCCCCGATGAGCTTGGCGAGCAGGGCCTCGAGCTGCACCCCGTCGGCCAGGGCCTCGTAGGAGGGGATGATGCGGTGGCGCAGCACCTCGGGCGCCAGGTCGCGCACGTCCTCGGGCAGGGCGAACTCCCGCCCGCGCACGATGGCGAGGGCCTTGGCCCCCAGGATCAGGTTGACGCTGGCGCGCGGGCTGGCCCCGAAGCTGATGTAGCGCCGCTGCTCGGGCAGCCCCACCTCGCCGGGCTCGCGGGTGGCGCGCGCGAGGTTGACCGCGTACTCCGTGACCAGGGGGTGCACGTAGACCTGGTCGGTCATGGCCTGCAGGTCGAGCAGTTCCTGGTGGGTGAGCTGGACCTCGACGGGCGGGAACTTGGTGGAGACCCGCTCGACGACGGTGATCTCCTCGTGCATGCCGGGGTAGCCCACCACCACCTTGAACATGAAGCGGTCCACCTGGGCCTCGGGCAAGAAGTAGGTGCCCTCCGACTCGATGGGGTTCTGGGTGGCGAGCACCAGGAAGGGGTCGGGGAGGGGGTAGGTCTGCTTGCCGATGGTCACCTGCCGCTCCTGCATGGCCTCCAGCAGCGCCGACTGGATCTTGGCGGGCGCGCGGTTGATCTCGTCGGCTAGGATCAGGTTGGCGAAGACCGGGCCGAGCTCGACCTCGAACGAGCCCTCCTTGGGGTTGTAGATGCGGGTGCCGATGAGGTCGGCGGGCACGAGGTCGGGGGTGAACTGGATGCGCTTGAAGCTCGCGCCGATGGCCTCGGCCAGGGTCTTGATCGCCAGCGTCTTCGCCAGCCCCGGGACGCCCTCGATGAGGATGTGCCCCCGCGCCAGCAGCGCCACCAGCATGCGCTCGAGCATCAGGTCCTGCCCCACGATGACCTTCTTGACCTCGAAGAGCAGGGTTCGCAGCCGGGACGAGGCGTCTAGCACGACTTGGGGCTCGAGGGGGGTGATCGGCTTATCCATGGGCAATCCTCCTGAAACGGGCGGGGGTGGGCATGGCGGTCAATGCAAGCGGTTCCTGGGCCACCTAGATGCGGTTGTTCTGCTGCGGCTGGGAGGGAGCGGGCTCCGGGGT
>NZ_QXDL01000131.1:0-11880 GCF_003574345.1 Calidithermus terrae | reverse complement strand
GGATAAACCCTCCCCGCCGGCGGGGGGGGGACGGGGGTGGGGTCAACCACACGCCACAGGCCGCTAGCCACCAGCCACGGGCCTTCAGCTGACGGCTTACCGCTTCCTACCCCCGGCCCCTCCCTCATTCGTGCACTAGCCCCAAACTTAACCCCGAATCCCGACTAGACTACTAGAGATTCTGGGGTGGAGGCCCTATACTCTTATTGCTATTGGTAACGGTTTGCAATAAGCAGTCGGCGGCCGAACCTCACGGAGGAAAATACAGATGGCAAACCAGCTCGAGATCAAGAACCTCTACGCTTCCATCGAAGGCGGCGAAGCAATCCTCAAGGGCGTGAACCTGGTGGTCCCCAAGGGGCAGGTCCACGCCATCATGGGCCCCAACGGCGCGGGCAAGAGCACACTGGGCAAGATCATCGCCGGGGACCCCAGCTACACCGTCGAGAAGGGCGAGATCCTCGTAGACGGCGAGAACATCCTGGAGATGGAGCCCGACGAGCGTGCGCGCAAGGGGCTGTTCCTCGCCTTCCAATACCCCGTCGAAGTGCCCGGCGTGACCAACGCCAACTTCCTGCGCCTGGCCCTGCAGGCCAAGAAGGGCGAGGAAGTGGGCGTGATGGAGTTTTACGGCAAGCTGCAGAAGGCGCTGGAGGTGCTCGAGTGGGACGAGAGCATCCTCACCCGCTACCTCAACGACGGCTTCTCGGGCGGGGAGAAGAAGCGCAACGAGATCCTGCAGCTCATGGTGCTCGAGCCCACCTACGCCATCATGGACGAGACCGACTCCGGCCTCGACATCGACGCGCTCAAGGTCGTCGCCAAGGGCGTCAACGCCATGCGCGGCCCCGGCTTCGGCGCGCTGGTCATCACCCACTACCAGCGCCTGCTCAACTACATCGTCCCCGACGTGGTGCACGTGATGGTGGACGGCCGCATCGTGACCTCGGGCGGGCCCGAGCTCGCGCTCAAGCTCGAGGCCGAGGGCTACGAGTGGGTCAAAGAACTCGCCGTGGCTGGGAGCTGACCCGCACAAAGAGCCGGCAAGGACCACAAAGCTAGGAGGTGAAAAGGGAAAAAGGTCAAAAGGGAAAGCTAAGGGCTTCACCGCGGCTTTTCACCTTTTCGCCTTTTCGCCTTTTCGCCTTCTGGCTCTACCCGGAGGAACCCAAAGATGTCCGATAACTTCGATGTTGCCACCATAGGCAGCGAATACAAATACGGCTTCGTGGACGAGGTCAAGCCGGTCTTCAAGGCCGAGAAGGGCCTGAGCCGGCGCGTGGTCGAGGCCATCAGCTACCACAAGGGCGAGCCGCAGTGGATGCTCGACTTCCGGCTGAAGGCGCTGGAGATCTTCGAGTCCAAGCCCATGCCCAAGTGGGGCGGCGACCTCTCGGGCCTCAACCTCGACGAGATCTACTTCTACGCCAAGCCCACCGACAAGCGCGACGCGCGCAGTTGGGAAGAGGTGCCCGAGGAGATCCGCCAGACCTACGAGCGGCTGGGCATCCCCGAGGCCGAGCGCAAGGTGCTCGCCGGGGTGGGCGCGCAGTACGACTCCGAGATGGTCTACCACCAGGTCAAGGAGGAGCTGCAGCGCCTGGGCGTGATCTTCGTGAGCATCGAGGAGGGGCTCAAGCACCACGAGGACCTCTTCCGCGAGTACTTCGCCACGGTGATCCCCCCCGAGGACAACAAGTTCGCCGCGCTCAACAGCGCGGTGTGGTCGGGCGGGAGCTTCGTGTACGTGCCCAAGGGCGTGAAGGTGGACCTGCCCCTGCAGGCCTACTTCCGCGTCAACACCGCCGAGCTCGGCCAGTTCGAGCGCACCATCATCGTCGTGGACGAGGGCGCCGAGATGCACTACATCGAAGGCTGCACCGCGCCCACCTACTCCACCGACTCCTTCCACTCCGGCGTGATCGAGATCATCGTCAAGGAGGGGGCCAAGAGCCGCTACACCACCATCCAGAACTGGTCGCACAACATGTACAACCTCGTGACCCAGCGCGCGCTGGTGCACAAGGACGCCTACCACATGTGGCTCGACGGCAACCTCGGCTCCAAGCTCACCATGAAGTACCCCTCCTCCTACCTCATCGAGGAAGGGGCCCGCTCCGACATCCTCTCCATCGCCTTCGCCGGCAGCGGCCAGCACCAGGACGCGGGCGGCAAGCTGATCTTCGCCGCCTCCAACACCGGCGGCAGCATCGTCTCCAAGAGCATCTCCAAGGGCTCGGGCCGCTCGTCCTACCGCGGCCTGATCAAGGTGTACGAGGGGGCCAAGAACGTCAAGGTCAACGTCGAGTGCGACGCGCTGCTCATCGACGAGGAGTCGCGCACCGACACCTACCCCTACATGGAGATCGAGGACGACACCGCCAGCGTGGGCCACGAGGCCACCGTGAGCCGCCTCAACGACGAGCAGATCTTCTACCTGCAAAGCCGCGGCCTGCCCGAGGACGAGGCCGCCGCCCTGATCGTGCGCGGCTTCATCGAGCCCGTCGCCAAGGAGCTGCCGCTGGAGTACGCCGTCGAGCTCAACCGCCTCATCGAGCTCGAGATGGAAGGCTCGGTGGGCTGAAGCCCGCCCCTGGCCGGTATCCGGCGGCGAACCCCACCGCCCCCGGCTACCCGCTACACGCATGTCTTGTGGAGAAACGATGGAGCTGACCTCAACCCTATCGCGCGACCTCGTGCTCGAGGTCTCCAAGAAGCTGCTCGAGCCGCAGTGGCTTCTCGAGCAGCGCCTGGCCGCCTGGGAAACCTTCGCCAAGCTGCCCTACCCCACCACCCGCACCGAGGAGTGGAAGTACACCGACGTCACCGAAGTCCCCTTCGAGGAGCTGGCGCTCGAGCTGCCCGCCGGCGCCCCCCTGCGCTCGCGCGAGGAGCTCCCCGAGGCCGTGCAGGCCCGCATCGCCCAGGCCGACCTGGCGGGCTTCGCGGTGTTCGTGGGGCCCGAGATGGTCTACGCCGAGCTGCCTGAAGAGCTCACCCGGCAGGGCGTGGTGCTCACCAGCCTGCACCAGGCCCTGCGCTCGCACCCCGAGCAGATGCGGGCCGCGCTGTTCAAGGCCGTGAACTGGTCGGACCTGGTGGGCACCCAGCAGCACCGGCCCGAAAACAGCAAGCTCCCCGCGCTGAACGCGGCGCTCTTCACCCACGGGGTCTTCCTCTACGTGCCGCGCGGCGTGGAGTTCAGCAAGCCGCTGGGCGTGTTCAAGTACCTCGAGGGCGGGCGGCTCTCGGCGGGCCGCACGCTCGTGGTGGGCGGGGCCAACAGCCAGGCGGTCTACGTCGAGGAGTACGTCTCGCCCGCGCGGGTGCCGGCCTCGGTGAACCTCTCGGCCACCGAGATCGTGCTGGACAGCGGGGCCAAGGTGCGCCACGCCCACGTCCAGACCCTGGGCGAGGGCTTCTACCACTTCCACCGCCAGCGGGCCCACCTCGGCCGCGACGCCGCGCTCAACGACCTCGTCGTCAACATGGGCGCCACCCTCAGCCGCGCCGACGTGCAGTCGCAGATGCTGGGGGCGGGCTCGTACTCGGAGATGCTGGGCCTGTACTTCACCGCCGGCAACCAGCACGTAGACCACTACACCCTCCAGCACCACGTCGCCGACCACGCCTACTCCGACGTGCTCTACAAGGGCGCGGCCAAGGACCGAAGCCGCACGGTCTACGCCGGGCTGATCAAGCTCGAGCCCGGCGCCCAGAAGACCGACGCCTACCAGACCAACCGCAACCTGCTGCTCTCCCCCGACGCCCGCGCCGACAGCGTGCCGCAGCTCGAGATCGGCGCCAACGACGTCAAGTGCTCGCACGGCTCCTCCACCGCGCCCGTGGACGCGACGCAGCTTTTCTACCTCATGAGCCGCGGCCTGCCCAAGCACGTCGGGCAGCAGATCCTGGTCAAGGCCCACCTCGCCGACGTGCTCAGGCGCATCCCGCTCGAGGCCCTGCGCGCGCACATCGAGGGGATCATCGAGGAGAAGGTCAAGCTTTAATGCCTAACGCCGAACGTCGAAGGCCGAACGCCAGAGAAGCTCAGGGTTTTGGCGTTTAGCGTTGGGCGTCAGGCGTTCGACTTCGCTATGTGGATCCCCGTCGCCACCCCCCAAGACTTCGTGAACGGCCGCCTGGTGGTCAAGGTGGAGGGCGAGAAGACCCCCGTTCTGCTGCTGCTGGTGGGCGAGGAGGTCTTCGCCATCTCCGACATCTGCACCCACGACAAGAACCCGCTCTCCGACGGGCCGCTCGAGGGGCACACCATCAAGTGCACCCGCCACGGCGCCCGCTTCGACATCCGCACCGGCAAGCAGACCATGCCCGCCCCGCGCCCGGTGAAGGCGTACAAGGCGAAGCTGGAGGGCGGGAAGGTCTGGCTCGAGGTCTAGCTTTCCGCCGGCCCCCGACCGGCCCTAACCCGGACCAAAAGCTCCGACAAAAGTCCCCGGCCCCCTTGCCTAAGCTGAAGGGGGCCAGCCCACACCGCCCCCGCCGAGCGCGGGTAGAATTGGGCAAGCCCTCCACAGCCCCTGAAGGGAGACCACCATGCCCCTTACCCTCGAGTCCGTCCGTCAGGACTTCCCGCTGATCGCGGGGAGGCCCGACCTGGTGTACCTCGACTCCACCGCCAGCAGCCAGAAGCCCCAGGCGGTGCTCGAGGCGATGTCGCGCTTCTACCGCGAGTCCTACGCCAACGTGCACCGCGGGGCCTACGCGCTCTCCTTAGCCGCCACCGACGCCTACGAGCAGGCCCGCCACACCCTGGCCCGCTTCATCGGGGCACAACCCGAAGAGGTCATCTTCGTGCGCAACACCACCGAGGCGCTCAACCTGGTGGCCTACGCCTGGGGCCTGCACCACCTGCGCGAGGGCGACGAGATCCTGCTCAGCGAGATGGAGCACCACGCCAACCTGGTGCCCTGGCACCTGGTGGCCCGGCGCACCGGCGCCCGCATCAAGGCCATCCCCGTCACGCCGGAGGGGCGGCTCGAGCTCGCCGCGCTGGACGAGCTGCTCACCGAGCGGGTGCGGGTGGTGAGCCTGGTGCACATGTCCAACGTGCTGGGCACGGTCAACCCGGTGGCCGAGGTCGCGCGGCGGGCCAAGGCGGTGGGGGCGCTGGTGGTGGTGGACGGGGCGCAGTCGGCCCCGCACCTGCCCGTGGACGTGAAGGCCCTGGGGGCCGACTTCTTCGCCTTCTCCGGGCACAAGATGTGCGGCCCGACCGGGGCCGGGGTGCTGTGGGGCCGCGCCGAGGTGCTGCACGACCTCCCGCCCTTCCTGGGCGGGGGGGACATGATCGTCGAGGTCCACCTCGACCGCTCGACCTACGCCAAGCCGCCCCAGCGCTTCGAGGCCGGCACCCCGCCCATCGCCGAGGCCATCGCCCTGGGCGCGGCGGCCGAGTACCTGATGGGGGTGGGCATGGAGCGCGTCTGGCAGCACGACCGGGCGCTGCTCGAGCACTGCCTGGCCCGCCTGGACGCCGAGCTCCCCGAGGTGAAGACCTTCGGCCCGCGCGGGGAGGACCGGGGCGGGGTGGTGGCCTTCAGCCTGGGCGGCCTCCACGCCCACGACGTGGCCTGCGCCCTCGACCAGTACGGCATCGCGGTGCGGGCCGGGCACCACTGCGCCCAGCCCCTGCACCGCAAGCTGGGCCTGGCCTCGACCGCCCGCGCGAGCTTCTACCTCTACACCACCTTCGAGGAGGTGGACCGCTTCGTCGAGGGGCTCAAGCAGGTGCGGGGGTTCTTCAAGGACTGGCTGTAGGGGGTGCGCGTGAGCCTTCTCGAGGAGCTGTACAAGGAGATCCTGCTGCGCCACTACAAGCGGCCCCTCAACTTCGGGGGGCTGGAGAACCCCACCGTGCGCCAGCCCGGCGTCAACCCCTCCTGCGGCGACAGCCTCGAGCTCGAGCTGCGCCTGGAGGACGGCCGCGTAGCGGAAGCCGCCTGGAGGGGCCAGGGCTGCGCCATCAGCATGGCCTCGGCCTCGCTGATGAGCGAGCTGATCAAGGGCCAGACCCTGCCGCAGGCGCTCGAGCTCGCCCGCAAGTTCAAGGCTATGGTCGTGGAGGGGGCCGAGCCTGCGCCCGAGCTGGGCGACCTCAAGGCGCTGGCCGGGGTGCACAAGCTTCACGCGCGGGTCAAGTGCGCCACGCTGGCGTGGAACGCGCTCGAGGAGTCTTTGCAAAGGCATTTATAACCTTCTGAACCTGACTGACATGACCCTACCCTACGCCCCTCGGGACACTCGGGCGTGGAGCCCAAAGCTGTAGAAGGCACCGCCCCTGCTGTACCCCCAGACCTACACCGCCTTGCAGCAGCCTCAACGCACCCGAGAGTAACCAGGATGGACTTGGGGCCCACCAATGCCTGCCTGCGCCTGTAGGAGCTTATGAGGGGTAGCAGCGGCAGGAGGCAACTGAGAGCGGCTCCCGCGAATACCTGCCACGGCAATGTGTGTCGTGGCAGGTAAAACACTCACCTGAGTACCGTCGCGCACTGCGGCTTCACTGGGATCGGCGGGCGTTCGTGGAAGACGGGGTGAGATGCCATTCTTCTCGGGACGGCGCTTATGGGCCGTCCCTTTTCCTTTATCCCGCCCTGAATGTCAAACCCATAAACGGGATTTTCTTTGCTTTTGGTTTATTGGATTGTATTGTAGTAGCGGCTAAGGCTTACTTATGAATCAGATTATAGACAGATACATTGCAGGTACTTCCACCGTATTTGGAGTGGTGGAAGTCACTCTCGACACAGTATATCAGGCGAGAGCGGATGGCTTAGCTTTAGCGGGGATCCCTCCAGTCATATTTTTAACACTACACCGATACCAAAAAACCTCTTGCATGTAAGGGAAGTGTTGAGGCGTGAACTATGGGGGAGTCGTCGTCAAGCAAGACGTGGGCCAAGGGGTATCTCAGGTTGTTAGGGACGGCAATTCCGCTGATTCTCGGTACGGGGTACCTGGCCATCTTGGAATTTATTGACAGGGTAATGCTGTCGTGGTACTCGAAGGACGCGGTCGCGGCTGTCACGCCTGCGAGTGTCTCGAGCCTGGCCTTAATCAGCTTTTTCATGGGTATCTCAGTCTACGTCGGAACATTCGTAGCTCAGTATCTGGGCGCGGGCCTCAAAGGGAAAATTGGCCCCTTCTTTTGGCACGGTGTCTACCTCAGTGTGCTGGGGGGAGTGCTCGTCCTGCCTTTTGCCCTCCTCTCCCCTTCTATCTTCGCAGTCATTGGACATGCGCCACAGATCCAAGCTCTGGAGGCCGAGTACTTCCACATCATATGCTTGGGTGCAGTCTTTCCCATCATGAATGCCTTCCTGATGAGTTTTTTCTCAAGCATCGGCAGACTGGGTGTTGTGGTGGTATCTATCCTTGCGGCCGTAGTAGTGAACATTACTCTGGGGTACGCCCTCATTTTCGGTAAGCTGGGTGCCCCAGAGATGGGCGTCGCGGGGTCCGCCATTTCGACGGTGTGTGCTTCCACTGTCAGTCTGGCGATCTACGCTGTGTACCTCCTGCTTGGAACGGTAAAGAAGGAGTATGATCTCGCGAGGTCGGCGCGCCTGGATCTGCGACTGCTCGCCTCCATCCTGAGGTATGGCGTTCCGAACGGAATTCAATTCTTTCTCGACGTCATCGGCTTCACGGTCTTCCTCCTCATCGTCGGCAGAATCGGCGTAAACGAGCTAGCGGCATCCAATATCGTCCTCAACATCAACAACATCGCCTTCATGCCAATGTTCGGGATCGGGATGGCGATCTCCATCCTGGTTGCGGAGCGGATAGGTGCAAGGGATCATGCAGGCGTAAAAGTGATCGTCAACCAGGGTTTAGTCATCGGGCTGGCTTATGTGGGAACCATCGCCGCCATCTACTTCTTCGGTCCTGGTGTCTTAATCCAACCTTTCACACTCGGTCACGGCGTCATACAAGACCCAAGCGTTCTCGATCACACCAAAAGCATCCTTGCCCTTGTTGCGTTGTACTCCCTGTTTGACGCGGTCGGCATCGTCGTGTCCAACGCGATCAAGGGGGCGGGGGACACGAGATTCGTTATGGTCACAAACTTAATCGGTACGGTTTTCGTGCTGATTATGCCTACCTTTATCCTCGTCGAAGTCTTCGAGGTCGGGGTGTTCTCAGCATGGGTCGTGTTCACGGCAACAGTGATCGTGATGTGTGCTGTGTTCTGCCTGAGGTACCTGTCTGGAAGGTGGAAGACGGTAACCCTCGTCAATCGTCTCGTTTGACCGCTCCCAAACCGTGACCGAACATGTCCAGACCGCTGCTACTGTTCGCCCCGGCTACGTATAACCTGGCCGAGACCACGAGGGCGATTGATACTGGATTCAAAAAGATAGCCTCTGGGTCTCTTTGGTTTGATGACTATCTTTTTGAATCCGGTATAACAGGCAGCGTGTGTAGATTCAGAAGACCTCAGGCAAAAGCGGGGAAGTACGGCAGAGGGACAAAAGGCAAGCAGGGGGTTAGGAGTTGGGTGGTCACCGCCACGCTTGCAGGCGCAATTCACGTCCCTGCCAATCTATACAGGCTGTGCCCTGCGGCAGATCCCGGGCGGTTTTGAGGTCTAGTCCTCCTCCTCGCGGAATTGCAGCTCGTAGAGGTCGCGATACAGGCCGCCCGCCGCCAGCAACTCCTCGTGGGTGCCCTGCTGCACCACCCGGCCGTCCTCGAGCACCACGATCACGTCGGCGCGGCGCACCGTGGAGAGGCGGTGGGCGATGACGAAGGTGGTGCGGCCTCGCATGAGGGTCTCCAGGGCCTCCTGCACCAGCATCTCCGACTCGGAGTCGAGGGAGCTGGTGGCCTCGTCGAGGATGAGGATGCGGGGGTTCTTGAGCAGCGCCCGGGCGATGGCGATGCGCTGCCGCTGCCCGCCCGAGAGCTTGACGCCGCGCTCGCCCACCAGGGTGGCGTAGCCTTCGGGGAAGGCGCTGATGAACTCGTGGGCGTTGGCGGCCTTGGCCGCGGCCACGATCTCGGCCTCGCCGGCCCCGGGGCGGCCGTAGCCGATGTTCTCCGCGATGGAGCCGGAGAAGAGCAGGGTCTCCTGCGGCACGGTGCCCACGTGCGTTCGCAGCTCGCGCAGGGAGACCTCGCGCAGGTCGAGGCCGTCTACGGTGATGCGGCCGCCGGTCACGTCGTAGAAGCGGGGGATCAGGGCCACCAGCGTGCTCTTGCCCGCGCCGCTGGGGCCCACGACGGCCACCACCTGGCCGGGCCTGGCCTCGAGGCTCACCCCCCGCAGCACCTCCCCCCGCTCGCCGTAGGCGAAGCGCACGTCCTGGAAGCGCACGTGCCCCTGTACCGCGCCCAGCGGCTTGGGGTGGGCGGGCTCGGGCAGGTCGGGGCGCTCGTCGAGGAGCTCGAAGATACGGCTGCTGGCCCCCAGCGCGCTCTGGAGCTGGGTGAAGATGCCGGTGAAGGTGCCCACCGTGGCCGCGATGTTGAAGGTGTAGAGCACGAAGGTGAAGAGCTGGCCGGGCCCGATCTCCTTCAGCGCCACCAGCCGCCCGCCGTACCACAGCACCAGCCCCAGCGCGGCGAAGATGGCGAAGAAGACGACGGGGTTGAGCACCGCCCCCAGCAGCGCGCGGCGCATGGCGACCCGGAAGGAGTTGCCGATGAGCTCGCCGTAGCGCCGGGCCTCCTGCGGCTCGGCCGTGAAGGACTGCACCACCCGGATGCCCGAGAGGGTCTCCTCGGCGCGGGCGTTGGCCTCGGCCACGCGGTCCTGGAACTCCTTGGAGGCCCGCCGGATCATGCGGCCCAGGAAGATCGCGGCCAGGATCACCACCGGCACCACCGCCAAAATCAGCGCGGTGAGCTTCCAGTTGGTGAGGAAGAGGATCGCCAGGGTGCTCACCAGCACCAAAGGCTGGGTGAAGAGCTGGACGAGGGTGCTCGAGGCCACCGCCTGCACGGTGGAGATGTCGGAGGTCAGGCGGCTGGTGATGTCGCCGGTCTTGTTGCGCTCGAAGAAGCGCGGGGAAAGGGTGAGCAGGTGGGCGTAGAGCGCCTTGCGCAGGTCGGCCACCACCCCCTCGCCCGCGCGGGCCACCAGGTAGCTCTGCACCCCGCTGAAGACGGCCTGCCCCGCGAAGACCCCCAGCAGCACGAACAAGAGCTGGTCGAGGCGGGCGAGGTTGGCCTCGAGGAAGGACACGTCGATGAGGCGGCCGACCACCTGGGGAAAGAGCAGGTTGAAGGCGGTGGAGACCAGGCTGGCGAGCCCGGCCACCACCAGGCCCCAGCGGTAGGGCCTCGTGTAGGCCAGCAGGCGGCGCAACTGGCCCAGGTCGCGGCGGCTGGGGGGGCGGGCGGGCTCGCGGCGGCTGCGCGGCAGCGAAAACATGAGCGCATTCTAGCCCTTCCCCACGGCTCAACCCGCACCCCGGACACGGTTGGTAGACTGGCCCTCGTGAATTACGGCGAGTGGGTCTTGCTGCAGGACCGGCGGGGGCGCAACTACCTCTTCCGCCTGAAGGAGGGCGGCAGCTTCGACACCCAGCGGGGCTCCGTCCGGCACGAGCAGGTGCTGGGGGCCGGCTACGGCCGCACCGTCGCCACGCCGCAGGGCGAGCCCTTCACCGTGCACAAGCCCACCCTCGAGGACTACGTGCTCCACATGCCGCGCGAAGCCACGCCCACCTACCCCAAGGACGCCGCCACCATCGCCTTCCTGCTCGACCTGGCCCCGGGGATGCGGGTGCTCGAGGCCGGCTCGGGCTCGGGCGGCCTCACCCTCTTCCTCGCCCGCGCGGTAGGGCCCGGCGGGGAGGTCTGGAGCTACGAATCGCGCGAGCGCCACCAACAAAAGGCCCGCCGCAACCTGCAAGCCTTCGAGGACTGGCACAACGTCACCTGGGTGCTGGGCGACTTGGCCGAACTCGAGCCCCCCGCCGAACCCTTCGACGGCGTCGCCCTCGACCTGATGGAGCCCTGGGTCGTCCTCCCCGCCCTCACCCCCGCCCTCAAGCCCGACCGCTTCCTGGTGTGCTACCTGCCCAACCTCACCCAGGTGGTCACCCTGCTCGAGCACCTCAAGGCCCAGGCCCTCCCCTACCTCCACGAGCGAACGCTCGAGGTCATCCACCGCGAGTGGGACGTGCGCCCCCCCATCGCCCACCCCAAGTTCCAACAGGTCGGCCACACCGCGTTCCTGGTGCAGTTGCGGCGGCTGGCGGGGAGCGGTAAGCCCTAAGCACGTCGGAAAAAGGGCGGGCCCCGTGCCCGCCCCTACAGAAGGCGTTTCGCGTCTTGCGTCTGGCGTCTTGCGTACGACGTAGGACGTACGACCCTGTAAGGTAGACCTATGACCGGAGTCGTGCTGCTCCACGCCTTCCCCTACCCCACGATGTGGGGGCCGCAGCTCGAGGTGCTCCAGCCACGCTACCCCGTCATCGCGCCCGACTACCTGGGCAAGCCCCTCCCCGAAGCCGCCTCGCAGGTGCTGCGGGAGATGGACTGGCTCAGGTGGGATAAAGCCGTGCTGGTGGGGCTTTCGATGGGCGGCTACCTGGCCTTCGAGCTGTGGCGGCAGGCGCCGGAGCGCGTGGGCGGGCTGGTGCTGGCCGGCACCCGCGCGGGGGCCGACGACGAGCCGGGCAGGCTCACCCGCACCCAGCAGGCCGAGCGCGTGCGGGCGGAGGGGCTGGCCTGGCTGCCCGAGGCCTTGCTGCCCAAGCACCTGGGCAAGACCACCCGCGAGCACGAGGCCGAGATCGTGCAGAACGCCGCGCAGATGATCCTCGCCAACGAGCCCGAGCCGGTGGCGCGCAGCCTCGAGGCCCTGCGCGAGCGCCCCGACTCCACCCCCACCCTCCCCACCAT
>NZ_QXDL01000130.1:0-11991 GCF_003574345.1 Calidithermus terrae | reverse complement strand
GCCCTCCCCGCCCCGCGCGCGGGGCGGGGAGGGTTTATCCCCCCTGGCCCCCCTTGCTAAGGGGGGTAAACAAAGGGCGTTTAGCGTTTAGCGTTTAGCGTTTTGCGTTTGGCGTTTGGCGTCTTGCGTACGACGTAGGACGTACGACGACGACCCGCATCCGTTCACCGCCCCGAAGCCAGCATCCGCTGCCCCAGGTCCTTGCCGATGGTCACGATCACGTCGGCCTCCTCTGGGGAATCGGGGTCTTTGTGGAGCTCGGCGATGCCCAGGAACTGCTGGATCTCGCGGGCGCGGGCCTCGAAGGCGGCCTGCTTGTAGACGACCCTCGAGACCTCGCTCGCCTCGCGCGCGGTGTCGGTGCGCTGGACGCGGTAGCCCTGCTGGCCCAGGCGGCCCGCGGTGGCCCGGGCCACCCCGCCGAGCCTCGAGGCGTTGTACACGTTCACCCGCACCAGCCGCCGCCCGGCCGCCTCGTCGCCCTTGAGGAGCCAGTCCACCAGCGCCTGCGAGCGCTCGCGGTCGAGGTTGTAGTAGTAGGCCCCGCCGAAGTAGCCCCCCTGCCCCGGGAGGGTGGTGCTTTGCAGGTCGCCCAGCCCCGAGCGCCCTAAACGCACCCCCAGGGCCAGGATCTGGGGCCTGGAGAGGTCGGTCTCGACCTCGCGGAACACCACGTCGGCGATGGCCTCGAGGCGCAGCAGGTTTTGCGGGGTGGTGGCCTGCTGGGCGATGGAGCGCACGAGCTGCTGCTGGCGCTCGGTGCGGCGGATGTCGCCCTCTTCCTTGGAGTGCTTGACGGGGTAGATGGGGACGCGGTTGCCCCAGCGGTCGAGCTTGTAGGTGTTGACCTCGCGGAAGCGCACGAAGCCCACCGCCTGCTCGCCGTTGATGAACTGCCGCCCCTTGGGCAGGTGGATGTGCAGACCGCCCCAGTTGTCGTCGTAGTGCATCTCGTCGATGGTCTCGACCCACACCCCGCCCAGCGCGTCAACGATGTTCTTGATGGCGGTGTCCTTGATGACGGCGTGGTGGTCGATCTCGAGGCCGAAGGTGCGCTCGAGGGTCTGCTTTAAGAGCTCGACCCCGCCCCGGCTGAAGGTGCCGTTGATCTTCCCGCCGACGCCGTCGGGCGCGACCACGTAGGTGTCGCGCGGCACCGAGACGGCCGCCGCTTGGCGCTTGGCGAGGTCGAGCGAGAGCAGCATGATGGTGTCGGCCCGGGCGTTCTTGGTGTAGGGCATGCCGCGCGCGTCGCGGTTGTAGTCCTTGCCCACGATCAGGACGTTGACCCGCTCCTTGCCCAGGAAGAAGTCCCGCGGCTGCTGCACGATGCGGAACAAGGTAGCGGGGGAGGCGTTCCCCGCCACCCCCGAAACCGTCTTGTAGACCCAGCCCACCCCGACCAGGACGGCCAGGAGTAAAACCCATCGCACGATACGCATGCCCATCGCCCCTCGAGGGCCTGCCGCCCTCTCAATCCCCCACCTTAGCAGATGAGGATGAAAATCATGGCGTATTCGCGGGCGTAGCCGGCGGGTGCTCAAGGGCTCGCGGCGTGTGGCTCGTGCCGCGGGCTCGCGGGGAACTCCTGCCCGCCGGCGTCAAGGGCCGAGGGCCAGGGCGTTTTGCGTCCCGCGTTTTGCGTCTTGCGTTTGGCGTGATGCGTACGACGTAGGACGTACGACGTACGACCCGCGCTTTGCGTTCGGCTATCAGTTATCGACCATCGACCATCGACATCCGACATCCCACGCTACACGTCCGCCAACTCCCCCCAGCGCGCGTAGAACCCCTCGAGCCGCTCCCGCAGCCCGGCCTCCTCGGCGGCGATGCGGGCATAGTCCTGGGGGGTCAGGCCGGGCTGGTTGGCTTCCGCGTGCAAGGCGCTGAGCCGGGCCTCGAGCTCGGCGATGGCGGCCTCGAGGCGCTCGCGCTCGCGCTCGAGGTGCCACTTGCTCTTCTCGCGCTTGGGCTGGGGCTTGGCCGGGGCGGCAGGCGGGGCCGGGCGGCTGGGCTCGGGGACCACGGCCACCTTGCGGCGCTCGAGGTACTCGCCGGGCGGGGCAGGGTAGTCGTCGAAGCGGCCGTCCCGCACGTGCCAGGTGCGGGTGGCGAGCTGGTCGAGGAAGAACAGGTCGTGCGAGACCAGCAGCAAGGTGCCCTCGTAGGCCAAGAGGGCCTGCTCGAGCGCCTCGACGGTCTCGAGGTCGAGGTGGTTGGTGGGCTCGTCGAGCACCAGCAGGTTGGCCTGCTGCAGCGAGAGCGAGAGCAGGGCCAGCCGGGCCCGCTCCCCCCCCGAGAGGTTTTTTACCTGCTTGAACTGGGCCTCGTAGGGGAACATCCAGGCCCCCAGCGCGGCGTGGGCCTTCTCCCCCAGCAAGCGGTAGAGCGTCTCGAAGAGGGTGAGCTCGGGGTCGAAGCCGGAGAGCTTCTGGTCGTAGTAGCCCACCCGAACGCCCGGTCCGGTGCGGACGCGCCCGGCGGGGTCGTCGGAGGGGAGCTGGCCCAGCAGCACCTTGACCAGGGTGGTCTTGCCCGCCCCGTTGGGGCCGATCACGGCGATGCGCTCGCCCCTGGAGACCAGCAGGTGCTCGAGGTCGAACAGCACCCGCCCCCCGAAGCCCTTGCGCAGGTGGCTGGCCTCCAGCACCCGCCCGGGGCCGGGGGCTTCGACGGGGAAGCGCATGCGCACCACCGCGTCGGGGCCCTCGAGCTCAGGGGGGGCCTCCTGCAGGAATTGCTCCATGCGGGCCTCGAGGCTGTGCATCCGCCGGGCGTGCTTGGCGCTCGAGGGCGCCCAGCGGCGGGCCTGCTCGAGGATGCCCTCGCGCCGCTCCTTCTCCTTGAGCCAGTTGGCGTACTCGCGGGCCTCCTGCTCCTCCTGCGCCGCCCGCTGGGCGCGGAAGGCCGAGTAATTGCCCTCGTAAAAGCGCAGCCTGCCCCGCCGCAGCCAGGCCACGCGCCGGGTCACGCGGTCGAGGAAGTTGCGGTCGTGGGAGATGGTGACGGCGGCCCCGCCGTAGCCGCTTAAAAAGCCCACGAGCCAGTCCACCATCTCGAGGTCGAGGTGGTTGGTGGGCTCGTCCAGGAAGAGCGCGTCGGCGCCGGAGAGCAGCAAGGCCCCCAGCGCCAGCCGCCGGGCCTCCCCGCCCGAGAGCACCGCCACCCGCTCGCCCTCGCGCCCCTCGAAGCGCAGCCCCTTGAGCACCGACTCGTAGTTGGAGCGCCGCTTGTACCCGCCCAGCGCCTCGAAGCGCTCGTGCAGCTCCTCCCAGCGGTGGTAGACCTCGGGGTCGGCCAGGCCGGTCTCGAGCCGCGCGAGCTCGGCCTCGAGCCGCTCCAGCCGGGCGAAGCCGCTCTTGAGCACGCCCTCCACGGTGTCCCCGGGCCCGAAGCGGGGGTCCTGCTCGAGCAGCTCGAGGTAGACCCCCTCGGGCCGGTGCACCCGCCCGCGCACGGGCTCGAGCTCGCCCGTCAGCAGCCGCAGCAACGTGGTCTTGCCCGAGCCGTTGGCCCCTACCAGCGCCAGCCGGTCGCCGTGGTAGAGCTCGAGGCTCACCCCTTCCAAGAGGTCGCGGGCGCCCAGGGAGTACTCGAGGTTTTCGGCAAAGACCACGCGCACGAAGGCCAGTTTAGCCCAAGGGCGGGCAGCCGTCAGCCGCCAGCGCGAGCGGGTCAGGAAAGGGGGGTCTCGTGGTGCGGGTGGGTCAGAAGGCGTGGGCGCTCGCGGTCGCGGCGCTCGAGCGTGAGGAAGCTGTAGGCGTAGGCGTGCT
The DNA here is from genome assembly GCF_003574345.1 of Calidithermus terrae. NCBI lineage: Bacteria > Thermotogati > Deinococcota > Deinococci > Thermales > Thermaceae > Calidithermus > Calidithermus terrae. The sequence continues at coordinate 8,218 of NZ_QXDL01000130.1, read as the reverse complement.
GCCCGTCGGGTTCGTGGTCCTCGCGCGACACCTCGCGCCACGCGCTGGGGTCGAAGTCGGGGAAGAAGGTGTCGCCCGCGACCTCGGCGCGGACGAGGGTGAGGTGGATGCGGTCGGCCAGCGGCAGGGCCTGGGCGTAGAGCTCGGCGCCGCCGATGACGAAGGTCTCGCGGGGCCCGGCGGGGTCGTGGGGCGCTGCCTCCGCGACCCGCAGGGCGGCCTCGAGCGAGTTCACCACCAAGCAGCCCGGGGCGGAGTAGTCCGGGCTGCGCGTGACGACGACGTTGGTGCGGCCCGGCAGGGGCTTGCCGATGGACTCGTAGGTCCTGCGGCCCATGACGACCGGGTGGCCGGTGGTGAGCCGCCGGAAGCGCTTGAGGTCGTTGGGCAGCCGCCAGGGGAGGCCGCCCGCGCGGCCGATGACGCGGTTCTCGGCCATGGCGACGACGAGCGAGAGCACGCTACACCGCCACGGGGGCCTTGATGGGGGGGTGGGGGTCGTAGCCGACGAGGGTGAAGTCCTCGTAGACGAAGTCCTCCAGCCGCTTGCGCTCGGGGTTGAGGATCATCCGCGGCAGCGGGCGCGGGGAGCGGGTGAGCTGGAGCTGGGCCTGCTCGAGGTGGTTGAGGTAGAGGTGGGCGTCGCCCAGGGTGTGCACGAACTCGCCGGGCTCGAGCCCCGTGACCTGGGCGATCATCAGCGTGAGCAGGGCGTAGGAGGCGATGTTGAAGGGCACGCCCAGGAAAACGTCGGCGCTGCGCTGGTAGAGCTGGCAGGAGAGCTTGCCGCCGGCGACGTAGAACTGGAAGAGCGCGTGGCAGGGGGCCAGGGCCATGCGGGGCAGGTCGGCCACGTTCCACGCACTCACCACCAGCCTGCGCGAGTCGGGGTTGCGCCGGATCTCCTCGACCACCCAGGCGATCTGGTCGTAGGTCCGCCCGTCCGCCCCCTCCCAGCTCCGCCACTGCTTGCCGTAGATGGGCCCCAAATTGCCCTCAGGATCACTCCATTCGTCCCAGATGCTCACCCCGTTGGCCTTGAGGTAGGCGATGTTCGTGTCCCCGCGCAAGAACCACAACAGCTCGTGGATGATCGACTTCACGTGCAGCTTCTTGGTCGTCACCAGCGGGAAGCCGGCGCTCAGGTCGAAGCGCATCTGGTAGCCGAACACCGACTTGGTGCCGGTCCCGGTGCGGTCGGACTTGAGGGTGCCGTGCTCGAGGACGTGCCGCAGGAGTTGGAGGTAAGGCTCCATCGCCCGCATGATAACCCTGGAAGGGGGAAGCCATCAGCCGCCCGCCGAAGCCCCGTGGCCCGTGGTCCGTCAAAGGCCGAGGGCCCAGACCCGGGCATTTCGCGTAGGACGTACGCCGTAGGACGTACGACGCACGACCCGCCCCCGGCTACCGGCTCTCGATAACCTGCGCCCCCAGCGTCGAAGCCCGCTCGATGAGGTGGGGCTCGAAGCGCACCTGGCGCGCCTCCGCGCGGCGGTTTTGCAGGCGCTCGAGCAACAGCCCTGCGGCCCGGGCGCCCATGGCCTCGACCGGCTGCGCCAGGGTCGAAAGCCCGTGCTGGGCGGTCCAGGGCTGGCCGTCGAAGCCCAGTAGCCGCACGTCGTGGCCCAGCTTCAGGCCCAGCCGCTCGACCTCCTCGAGCACCCCCAGCGCGATCAGGTCGGCCCCGGCGAAGATGTTGAAGGGGAGTTTGTAGTGGCGCAGGAAGCTCTGCAGGGCCAACCGCCCGCCCTCGGCGGAGAGGCGGGTGTTGAAGATCTGGTCGGGGTTGACGGTGCGGCCGGCGAGCGCGGCCCCCTGCTGGAAGCCGGCGCGGCGCTCGGCGAAGACGGTGTGGCTGAAGATGCGGTCGATGTCCTCCTCGACGGTGATGAAGAACAGCTCGCCGGGGAAGCGGGCGAGGTACTCCGCCGCCAGCTTCCCGCCCAGGAAGTTGTCCATGAACACCGAGTCGTAGTTGGGGTTGCGCGCGTCAACGAGCACCACGGGCCGGTCGGTGGGGAATTGCCCGCCCACGAAGTGCTCGGTGAGGTCGTAGGAGGCGACGATGAGGCCGTCGGTCTGGTAGGCGAGGGTGTTGGAGCGCAGGTAGCGCTCGAGGCGCTTGGGCGTGATGAGGGGGAAGAGTGCGAGGTCGTAGCGCTCCTCGGAGAGGGTGGCCTCGAGGCCCTCGATCAGGCGGGTGTAGAACTCCGTCGCCACGAAGGGCAGCAGCACCGAGACCGTGTAGCTGCGGCCTCCGGCGACCCGGCGGGCGTGGGGGTTGGGCGCGTAGCCCAGGTGCTCCATGGCCTGCTGCACCCTCGCCCGGGTCTCGGCCCGCACCGAGGGGTGGTTGTTGATCACCCGGCTGACGGTGCCGATCCCGACCCCGGCCATGTGGGCCACTTCGTGTATCGTGGGTTTGCGTTTGGCACTCGTCACAGTGATAACCCCTGCCCCGGTTTTAGGTCCAGCTTACGGAGCTTATACTAACACACCGTCGCGCGCACGCGCCCTTCAGAACGGAGAATTTTAGAAAATGGACGCGGTACTGGTTGTGCTCGCCTACCTCATCGGTTCCGTACCCTTCGGCATCGTCGCGGGAAAGCTGCGCGGCATCGATCTCACCGAGCGCGACGTTCCCGGCGCGTCGGGCACCTTCCGCCAGTTGGGCCCGGCCTGGGGCATGGCGGTAGCGGTGCTGGACGTGCTCAAGGGCATGCTGATCGCCTACCTGACCAGCTTCACCGACGCCCCGTGGGCCCTGCCGCTGATGGCCGCCGCGCTGGTGGTCGGCCACAACTGGCCCCTCTACTTCGGCTTCCGCGGCGGCGGGGGGATCGCCCCCACCGTGGGCTTCTTCCTGTGGCTGCTCCCGCAGCTCACCCTCACGGCCATGGCCCTCGGCCTCACCGTAGCCGCCCTTTACTGGCAGCTCTACTGGAAGCGCACCCGCCGCAGCCTGTACCCCATCCCGGCCGGGGCCGTGGTGGGCTACCTCTACGCCCTCTTCGCGCTGTGGGGCAAGCCCCAGGTGTTCCCGGCCTTCCTGCTCGTGAGCGTGGTGGTGGCGATCCGGGGAATCCGGATCGTGCAGAACAAGTGGTGATCGTACGCCGGGTGCGGGTCGCAGTCCTACGCAGGACGTAGGACACGCGTCTTGCGTCCTGCGTCGCACGCCTCGGCCCCGGCCGCTAAGTAACCCACGTACCAAGTTTCACGATTTCAGGGTGCTAGGATGAGGGCCGATGAACCGGGTACTTGACCCCAAGCTGCTCCCCGTGGTGGAGAAGGTCGAGCGGGGCGAGCGGCTGAGCTTCGAGGAGGGGATGCTGCTCTACCGCACCCCCGACCTCAACACCCTGATGCGGCTGGCTAACCTCGTGCGCGAGCGCAAGCACGGCGACAAGACCTTCTTCGTGCACTCGTTGCGGCTGGAGTTCACCAACATCTGCTACGTCGGCTGCACCTTCTGCGCCTTCGCCGCGCGCAAGGGCGACCCCCGCGCCTGGGACTACGACCCCGACGCCGTGGTGGAGAAGGTGCGCGAGAAGTGGGAGCCGGGCATCACCGAGCTGCACATGTCCAGCGGCCACCACCCCAACCGGCCCTGGAGCTACTACCCCGAGATGGTCGGCAAGCTGCGCGAGGCCTTCCCCACCCTGCAGGTCAAGGCCTTCACCGCCGCCGAGATCGAGCACCTGTCGAAGATCGCGAAGAAGCCCACCCTCGAGGTGCTGCGCGAGCTGAAGGAGGCCGGGCTGGCCGCGCTGCCGGGCGGGGGCGCCGAGATCTTCGCCGACCGGGTGCGCCGCCAGATCGCCAAGAACAAGGTCAAGGCCGAGAAGTGGCTGCAGATCCACCGCGAGGCCCACGGCCTGGGCATCCGCACCAACGCCACCATGCTCTACGGGCACATCGAGACGCTCGAGGAGCGCCTCGACCACATGGACCGCCTGCGCCGCCTGCAGGACGAGACCGGCGGCTTCCACTCCTTCATCCCCCTGGCCTTCCAGCCCGACGCCAACGACCTCGCCAAGAGCCTGGGCAAGACCGAGTTCACCACCGGCCTCGACGACCTGCGCAACCTGGCCGTCGCCCGCGTCTACCTCGACAACTTCGACCACATCAAGGGCTACTGGGTGATGATCTCCTCCGACTTGGTGCAGGTCTCGCTCGACTGGGGCGTCTCCGACGTGGACGGCACCATCATCGAGGAGCACATCGCCCACGCCGCCGGCGCCACCAGCCCGCTGGGCCTGTCGAAGCAGAAGATGGTCGAGATGATCCAGAGCGCCGGCCGGGTGCCGGTCGAGCGCGACGCCTTCTACAACGTGGTCCGGGTGTGGAACCAGCTCCCGCTGGTGCCCGAGAAGGCCAAGGCCCTAGCCAAGGCCCGCGCCTGAACCGCCGCGCCCGGAGCCCCCATGCCCGACTACGTGCTCGGCGTGCCCCGCTACGCCAACACCGCCCCCCTCTACCACTTCCTGGAGCAAGGCGACGGGATCGCTTTCCGCTACGGCGTGCCCACCGAGCTCAACCGCTGGCTGCTCGAGGGCAGCGTGGACCTGAGCCTGGTCTCGAGCTACTTCTACCTCGCCAACGCCGACAAGCTCCGCCCCCTCCCCGACTTCTCGGTGGCCGACTTAGGGCCCGTCTACTCGGTCAACCTCTTCCACACCCGTCCCTGGAGGGAGCTGAGGTCCGTGGCGCTCACCACCGAGAGCGCCACCAGCGTGCGGCTGCTGCGCTACCTGCTCGAGGCCGACGGCGTCGAGCCGGAGTACACCGGCGAACAGGGCGGCCTCGAGCTGCTCGAGCGCTACGACGGGGTGCTCCTCATCGGGGACCGGGCGATTGCCACCTACGCGGGGCTGCTCGAGCGCATCCCCGAGTCGGTGCACCACATCCCGCGCGAGTTCACGGGGCCGCAGGGCGCGCGCCTGTGGGTCAGCGACCTCTCGATGCAGTGGTACGAGCGCACCCGGCTGCCCTTCGTCTTCGCGGTGTGGGCCACCCGGCGCGACGAACCCCCGCCCCCCGAGGTCGTGCGGCGGCTGCGGGCGGCGCGCTCGCTGGGGCTGGGCAACCTGGCCGCCGTGGCCGGCACCGAGGCCGAGCGGTTGGGCGTGCCCGAGCGCCTGATGCAGCACTACCTGTGGAACTTCCGCTACCACCTCGAGGCCCCCGACCGGCTGGGCCTACAGACCTTCGCCCGGGCGGTGGGCCTGCCCTACCCCGGCGACTACTGGGACGTGTAGCGGCCGGCCACCCGGGCCATCGCCATCAGCTTGAGCACCCCGGCGGCCACGAAGCCGGTGAAGCCGGGGTCGGTGGCGCGCTGGAGCACCGCCTCCCAGATGCCCTCGGGCTCGGGGGGCGGCACGGGGATGTCGTGGGGCCACACCGAGGTGTCGGCCTCGTGGCTGGCGGGGTCCTGCAGGTTCCACTGGGCGATCCAGCCGTCGAGGGCATCGACGTAGTCGTTGAGCCCCTCGATGGGCCAGGTCAGGAGCGTCACGCGGATGTCGAACATGGCCTCGTCGTGGTCGGCGACGGCGGGAGGGTTCTGCAGGCGCTGTTGCACGAAGCCGGGCAGCTCCTGGAGCGCGGCTTCGTAAAACTCCTGCCACGACTGTTGCCAGAGGGTCTCGAGGCTCATCACCCTAGCATTTTGAACCCGCCCCGGCGTCCGGGGCGGGTATTTGATCACGCGAATTTGGTGCAAATGTCACAGGCTGCCGGATTAAACCTGCTCCGCGGCGTCAGCGGCCGGGCAGCGGGACGATCTGGGGGGCCACCTTGACCTCCAGCGTCCGGCCGGCGCGCCAGACCTTGAGGGTGATGGCCTCGCCCTCCCTCTTGCCGTTGAGCACCAGGCGCAGGTCGGCGATGTCGCCCAGGGTGCGGCCGTCGGCCTCGAGCAGCACGTCGCCGTCAACGCCGATCTCCTCGCCCTGGCCGGTGGGGGTCTGGACGAAGATCTTGCGCTGGGCGGCCCGCAGGCCCGCCTTGGCCGCCGGGCCGTTGGCCTCCACGCTCTGCACGATCAGGCCGTACTCGGGCAGGTTGAAGCGCTGCCGCAGGCTATCCGTCAGGGCCTGCACGGGGAAGATGGTCACGCCCAGGCGGGGCCTCGAGGCGGCCAGGGCCTCGGCGTTGAGCGTCTTGCCGGCCTTGAGGTCGGGGAGGTACTGCTTGGCGACGTTGATCGGGATGGCGAAGCCCACCCCCGCCGACTGCGGCGTGCCGCCCACCAGCCCGGCGTTGGTGTAGATGGCGGTGTTGATCCCGATGACCTCGCCCTTGGAGTTCAGCAGCGGCCCGCCCGAGTTGCCGGGGTTGATGGCCGCGTCGGTCTGGATCACGTTGGGGACGAAGCCGTCGGCCCCGCCCACCGCGCCGGGGTTCTTGCGGATGGCCGAAACGATGCCCTCGGTGACGGTGAACTCCAGGCCGAAGGGGTTGCCCATGGCGATGGCCTTCTGCCCCACCTTGAGGCCGTCGGAGTCGCCCATCTTCATGGGCTTGAGCAGCGCGGCCGGGGCCTCGACCCGCACGAGCGCGATGTCGAGGGCGGGGGCGGTGCCGATCACCTTGGCCTTGTACTCCTTGGAGTCGTTGTGGAACTTGATGGTGATCTCGTTGGCCCCCTCGATGACGTGGTAGTTGGTGAGGATGTGGCCCTCGGCGTCGATGACGAAGCCCGAGCCCACCCCGTCCTGCTGGCGGGGCTGGTCGAAGAAGGGGCGCAGGAAGTCGGGGACGTCCTGGTAGCTCGTACGGGAGACGGTCCGGGTGGAGACGAAGACCACGCCGTCCCCGGAGTTCTGCACCACCTGGACGGTGTTCTGCTCGTTCTGTAGGAAGCCCTGGGCCTCGTTGAGGGGCGCGACCTGGGCCTGCGGGGCGGCGGGGGCGGGGGTCTGGCTGCGGGTCATCCCCCACCACAGCACCCCCCCGGCGATCACGGAAAGTACGCCAAAGGTCGCGGCGGAAGTCTTCAGCGACATGCTCGTTCCTCCTGATCCTGAGAGTAGGCAGGCGGTGTGAAGATGAGATGAAGGCGCCGTGTGGGAAAGCGCTGCCCCATCGCCTGAGTCAAGGCTTATCCTAGCGCGGACCCGGCGCGCCAATTGAAAACCACGGCGTCATTGCCCCGGCCGGGCGGCGGGCTCAGGCGAAGACCACCGTCTTGTTGCCGTGGACGATGACGCGGTCCTCCAGGTGCCACTGCACCGCCCGGGCCAGCACGGTGCGCTCGAGGTCGCGGCCCAGCCGCACGAGCTCGGCCACGTCGTTGCGGTGGGAGACCCGCGCCACGTCCTGCTCGATGATGGGGCCCTCGTCGAGGGCCTCGGTGACGTAGTGCGCGGTGGCCCCGATCAGCTTCACCCCCCGCTCGTAGGCCTGCTTGTAGGGGTTGGCCCCGACGAAGGCGGGGAGGAAGGAGTGGTGGATGTTGATGATGCGGTTGGGGTAGCGCCCCACGAAGCCGGGCGAGAGGATCTGCATGTAGCGCGCGAGCACCAGCAGGTCGCAGCCCTCCAGCAGCCGCAGCATCTCGGCCTCGGCCTGCTCCTTGGTCTCCTTGCTGACGGGGACGTGGTGGTAGGGGATGCCGAAGCGCTCGACCTCGCCGCGCAGGTCGGGGTGGTTGGAGACGACCTGGGTGAGCTCGCAGGGCAGCTCGCCGTTGGCGTGCCGCCACAGCAGCTCGTTGAGCGCGTGGTCGTACCGCGAGACCAGCACCGCCACCTTCTTGAGGTCGGCGGCGTAGCTGATGCGCCAGTCCATCTCGAAACGCGCCGCCACCCGCTCGGCGAAGGTGCTCTCGAGCACGCCGCGCGGCACGTCGAGGTGGGGGGTCTGGAACTCCAGCCGCATGAAGAAGGTGCCCCCCTCGGGGTCGGTGGAGTGCTGGTCGAGCGCGGTGATGTTGGCGCCGTGGTTGAAGAGGAAATTGGAGACCGCCGCCACGATGCCGGGGCGGTCGGGGCAGGTGATGAGCAGCCTCGCGGTGGTGTCGCTCTGCATCCGGACTAGGCTAATGGCTGGGGGGCGGATGCTCAAGGGTGTCAATGGTCGATAGCTGATAGCTGAGCGCGGGTTGTACGTCGTACGTCGTACGTCCTACGTCGTACGCAAGACGCCTTGTCACCCCCTTAGCAAGGGGGGCTGGGGGGATACCCCTCCCCGGGCGCGGGGAGGGGTATCC
>NZ_QXDL01000013.1:0-38121 GCF_003574345.1 Calidithermus terrae | reverse complement strand
GGACCGGGGGGCTCAAGGGCGGCTTAGGCACGGCGAGCGCGGTGCTGGAGGACGGGCTGCGGGTGGGGGCTGTCGTGGGGGCCAACGCCCACGGGCGGGCCTGGGACCCCGCCAGCGGCGAGCTCTACGGGCGCTGGCTCGAGCTCGCGGGCGAGTTCGGCCTCAAGCACCCCCCGCGCCCGATCCTGAGCCCCCCGGACTACTCCGGCATGTTCAGCCCCCTCCAGGTCTCCAACACCGTGATCGGGGTGGTGGCTACCAACGCCCGCCTCACCAAGGCCCAGGCCCAGAAGGTGGCGATGATGGCCCACGACGGCATCGCCCGCGCCGTCACCCCCGCCCACACCATGTTCGACGGCGACGTGATCTTCGCGCTGGGCACGGGCGAGCTCGAGGTCCGGACCCCCGCCGAGCTCAGCCGCCTGGGCGCCGTCGCCGCCGACGTCTTCGCCCGGGCGCTGATCCACGGCGTGCTGCACGCGCGCTCGGTGGAAGGGCTGCCTTGCTACCGGGAGGTCTATGACGCCTGAGGACCTCCCCGCCCTCGCCCGCCGCGCCGCCGAAGCGGTGGACGCGGCAGAGGTGGTGCGGCTGGCCCAGAAGCTCGTGCAGATCGAGAGCTACTACCCCGGCCCCGGCGAGCAGCCGGTGGTGGACTACCTCGAGCCCTACCTGCGCGAGCGCGGCTTCAGGACGCACGTCCAGCCCGTCGCCCCGGGCCGCCCCAACCTCATCGCCGACCTGGGCTCAGGGCCCGGGGGCCTGATCCTCGAGGGCCACACCGACGTGGTGACCCACGGGCGGCTGGAGGACTGGCAGGTGCCGCCCTACGCCGGGCTCATCCGCGACGGCCGGCTCTACGGGCGCGGCTCGTGCGACATGAAGGGCGGGCTGGCGGCCGCCGTCGTCGCCGCGGCCACGCTGAAGCAGGTGCTGGGCGAGCCCCCGCGCACCCTGCGGCTGTGCATCCCCTGCGACGAGGAGGGCTTGATGAGGGGCGTCAAGGCCTTCGTGAGGGCGGGCTACGCCGAGGGCTTCGCCGGGGCCCTCATCTGCGAGCCGGAGGAGCTCGAGGTCTGCTTAGTGCAGAAGGGGGCGATGCGGGTGTGGGTGAGCTTCGAGGGCAGGATGGCCCACGGGGCCATGCCCTACGCCGGCGTCAACCCGCTGCCCGCCGCCGCGTGGTTCGTGGGCCGCATGGCCGAGGTGCAGTCATGGTTGCAGCGCACTCCCGATCACCCCCACCTGGGCAAGGGCTGGGTCACCCCCACGGTGCTCGAGGCCAGCGCGGGGGAGGGGCAGTTCAACGTGATGCCGGGCCACGCCCGCGTGGGGCTCGACGTCCGCACCAACCCCGACCACGACCACGCCGCCGTCCGCCGGCGGCTGGAGGCCGAGTGCGAAGAGTGCATGCGGAATTTCCCGGGGGTGCGGGCGGGGCTGGAGGTCTTCGAGGACCGCCCCGCCACCCACACCGACCCCGCCCAGCCGGTGGTGCGGGCCACCGAGCAGGCCCTCTCTTTACTGGGCCTGCCGGTGTGTTATGGTGGAGTTCCGGGCGCGACCGATGGGACGTATCTCTGGGCCTGGGCCAAGCTCCCCATCGTCACCATCGGGCCGGGTGGGCGGAGAACGCCCCACCAGGCCAACGAGTTCGTAGAGATAGACGACCTCGTCGCCGCGGCGCGACTATACACCGCGATTTCCGTTCTGATGCTCTACAGGGACTGAATCGCGGACGGTGAGTCCGCCGCGGCGACGGTCTTTTGGGGCATCTCGAGAACCCCACGTTGGAGGAGGGTAAAGATGACGAAACGTTGGTTTTGGGCACTGTTTTTGCTCCTGGGCCTGGCCTTCGCGCAGAACCGGGGGGGCACGCTCACGGTGGCGCTGCAGACCGAGCCCACGGTCTTCGACCCCAGCCAGGCCGCCGGGGCCGACATCGCCCGCATGGTCTACGACAACGTGCTGCAGGGGCTGGTCAAGCGCAACGCCAAGGGCGAGATCGTGCCCGCGCTCGCCGAGCGCTGGAAGGTCTCGGCCAGCAGCCTGACCTACACCTTCACCCTGCGCAAGGGCGTGAAGTTCCACGACGGCACCCCCTTCGACGCCGCCGACGTGGTGGCGAAGTTCAACCGCGCCAAGGACCCCGACACCAAGCGCAGCGGCCACATCCGCCCCGAGATCTACCGCGACATCGCCTCGGTGACGGCCCCCGACGCCTCGACGGTGACCTTCACCCTCAAGCAGCCCAACCAGGACTTCCTCTTCACCCTCTCGCTGCCCGAGAGCACCATCGGCCCGCGCGAGCGCAAGCTCGAGGACCAGAAGGTCAAGCCCGTGGGCACCGGGCCCTTCCGCTTCGTGGCCTGGGAGCGCGGGGTGGGGGTGCGGCTCGAGCGCAACGAGGCTTATTACATCCCCAACCTGCCCTACCTCGACCGGGTCAACTTCCGCTTCCTCGGCGACGGCGAGGCCCAGCTCGCGGCCCTGCGCGCGGGCGACATCGACGTCATCGCCTACTCCATGCTGCCCGAGAACGCCCAGATCCTCGCGCGCGACGCCCGCTTCAAGGTCTTCAGCGGCGGCGGCACCGCCGAGGCGGTGGCCTCGATGAACAACTCCCGCGCCCCCTTCAACGACGTGCGGGTGCGGCGGGCCATGCAGTACGCGGTCAACAAGGACGAGCTGATCCAGAGCGCCATGCTGGGCTACGGCACCAAGATCGGCTCGATGCGCTCGCCGGGCGAGGCCTGCTACGAGGACCTCTCGGGCTTCTACGCCTACGACCCCAACCGCGCGCGCCAACTGCTGGCCGAGGCCGGCTACACCGCCCAGAACCCCCTGCGCTTCACCTTCACCCTGGCCGCCGAGTTCCCCTACGAGCGCCGCATCGGCGAGGCGCTCGCCGCGCAGCTCAACCGGCTGGGCGTGGTGCAGGTCAACATCCAGGTCGTTGACTTCGGCACCTGGATCCAGCGGGCCTTCGTCGCCGCCGACTACCAGATGACCATCATCGGCCACGTCGAGGCCAACGACATCGGGCGCTACGCCAACCCGGGCTACTACTGGCGCTACAACAGCCCGCAGGTGCAGCAGCTCTACACCACCTACCTGCGCTCCAACGACCCCAAGAAGTCGTGCGACGCGCTCAAGGCCATGCAGCGCAAGCTGGCCGAGGACGCGGTGAGCATCTGGACCATGAGCCTGCCGGCGCTGGGCGCCTACCGCGCCAACGTGATGAACTGGCCCGGCGCCTCGCTGAGCCCCGGCATCCTGCTGGCCGAGGTGTACCTGGCTAGGTAATGGCGCACGTCCTACGTCGTACGTCGTACGCTCCACGCTTTAAGGCGTAGGACGTAGTGACGTACGACGTACGACGCTTCCAGAGCCATGTGGCCCTACCTCGCGCGCCGTTTCGCCGTCGCCCTGGCCACGCTGTGGCTGGCCTCGAGCCTGGTCTTCGTGGCCCTGCTCGTCATCCCCGGCGACCCGGCCTCCATCATCCTCGGCTTCGGCGCCGACCCCGAGCGCATCGCGGCGCTGCAGGCCCGGCTGGGGCTGGACAAGCCGCCGCTCGAGCGCTACCTGCTGTGGTACGCCGGGGCCTTGCAGGGCGACTTGGGCGAGTCGATCCGCTACAGCTCGCCGGTGCGCACCGAGATCGCCCGCGGCCTGAGCGTGACGCTGCCGGTGGTGGTGCTCTCGCTGCTGCTGGCGACCCTCATCAGCGTGCCGCTGGGGGTGCTGGCGGCGCGGCGCGCGGGGAGCTGGCTCGACGTGGGCATCTCCGCCGCGGCCCTGCTGGGCATCGTGCTCCCCTCCTTCTGGGTGGGCCTGATGTTCATCTACCTCTTCATCGTGCGGCTCGACCTGCCCCTGCCCACCAGCTTCCCCATCGACGGCTGGCGCGACCCCCAGCGGGCGCTGCTGGCGCTGGTGCTGCCCATCCTCACCGTCACCCTCTCCCGCTCGGCGCTGCTGGTGCGCATGGTGCGGGGGAGCGTGCTCGAGGTGCTGAACCAGGACTACGTCCGCACCGCCCGCGCCAAGGGGCTCGCCGAGCGCAAGGTGCTCTACAAGCACGCCCTCAAGAACGCGGCCTTGCCGGTGGTGACGGTGCTGGGGCTGGAGTTCTCCCAGCTCCTCATCGCCGCGGTGATCGTGGAGACGGTGTTCGGCCTGCCGGGCCTGGGCTCGCTCTCCCTCACCGCCATCAACGCCCGCGACTTCCCGCTGGTGCAGGGCATCGTGGTGGTGCTCGCGGCCTTCATCGTGCTGGTGAACCTGATCGTGGACCTGCTCTACGCCTACCTCGACCCCCGGGTGAGCTATGCCTGAGCCGAGCGTTTCGACCCCTGTAGAGGGCGGTCTCCCGCGCCGCACCGCCTGGCAGCGCCTGCCCCTGTCGGTCAAGCTGGGCGGGGCCGTCATCGTGCTGGTGCTGCTGGGCATGGTCGCGGGCTGGCTCAACCCCACCGACCCCGACGCCACCGGCCCCGCTCGCCTCGCGCCCCCCTCGGCCCAGCACCCCCTGGGCACCGACCTGCTGGGCCGCGACCTGCTCGCCCGGGTGCTGGCCGGGGCCGAGAACGCCCTCTACGTGGGCGTGATCGCGGTGGGCATCGGCCTGTCGCTGGGGGTGCTGCTGGGGGTGCTGGCGGGCTACTTCGGCGGCTGGCTCGACTCCCTCCTCACCTTCCTCCTCGACAGCCTCTACGCCTTCCCCGCGCTGCTGCTCGCGCTGCTCTTCGCGGCGGTGTTCAACCCCGGCGCCACCAGCTCGATGGCCGCCATCGGCATCGCGGCGGTGCCGGCCTTCGCGCGGCTGGCGAGGGCCGGGGTGCTGGCGGTCAAGGCCCAGCCCTACGTGGAGGCGGCTCGAGCCCTGGGCGTGGGCTCGGCCCGCATCATCGCCCGCCACGTGCTGCCCAACATCCTGGGCCCCTTGGTCGTGCAGGCCAGCCTGGCCTTCGCCGCCTCCATCCTCGCCGAAGCCGGCCTCTCCTACCTGGGCCTGGGCACCCAGCCCCCCACCGCGAGCTGGGGCCGCATGCTGCGCGAGGCCCAGAGCTACCAGGAACTCTCCGTCTTCCCGGTCCTGTGGCCCGGCCTGGCTATTGCCTTCACCGTGCTCGGCTTCAACCTCCTGGGCGACGGCCTGCGCGACTGGCTCGACCCCAGGCGGCAGAACCGCTAGAGGGGGCCCGTGGCCCGTCGAGGGCCGAGGGTCGAGGGCTGAAGGCCAAGGCATTTTGCGTACGGCGTAGGACGTAGGACACGCGTCTTGCGTCTTGCGTTCGGCTATCGGCTATGGGCTATCGACCATCACCGCCCCACGCACGCCCTTTAGCGTTAAGCTGGGTCGAACCAAAGGAGGAACCCGATGAATTACGCCGACATGTTTCGCCTCGAGGGGCAGGTCGCACTGGTGGTGGGCGGGGGTTCGGGCATCGGGCAGGCCTCGGCCGAGGCCCTGGCGGCCCACGGGGCGCGGGTGGTCGTGGCCGACGCGCGGCTCGAGGCCGCTCGGCAGACCGCCGGGCGCGTCCAGGCGGCGGGCGGGGAAGCCGAGGCCGTCGAGCTCGACATCCTCGACGGCGCGGCGGTGCGGGCGCGGGTGGAGGAGACCGTGGGGCGCCACGGCCGCCTGGACACCGCCGTGACCACCCCCAGCATCAACGTGCGCAAGCCCCTGCTCGAGTACACCGACGAGGAGTTCGAGCGGGTGGTGATGCTCAACCTCAAGGGCACCTTCCACGTCCTGGCCGAGGCGGGCCGGGCCATGGCCCGGCAAGGCTCCGGCTCACTGATCGCCTTTTCCTCCATCCGCTCGCTGGTGGTGGAGCCGGGGCAGGGGGTCTACGCCGCGACCAAGGCGGGCACGGTGCAGATGGTGCGGGCCCTGGCCGCCGAGCTGGGCCCCCGCGGCGTGCGCGCCAACGCCATCGGCCCCGGCGTGATCGACACCCCCCTCACCGCCCCCATCAAGAACCAGCCCGACTGGTACGCCGCCTACGGCGCCAAGAGCGTCTTCGGCCGCTGGGGCAAACCCGAAGAGGTCGCCGGCGCAGTGGTTTTCCTGGCCTCGAGGGCCTCCTCCTACGTCACCGGCACCATCCTCTTCGTAGACGGCGGCTGGACCGCGGTGGACGGGCGCTTCAACCCGCCGCTGTGAAGACGGGTTTCGGGGAGCCTGGGGCTAGTAGTTCGTGGCTCGTGGCTACCTCACCCCGGCCTTCCCCGCCGGCGTCGAGGGTCGAGGGCCAAGGCGTATTGCGTCTTGCGTCTGGCGTACGACGTAGGACGTACCACGTACGACGTACGACGTACGCCCCGCACCCGGCGTTGGGCGTTTAGCTATCGGCTATCAGCTATCGACCATCGACTATCGACACGACCCTACTCACCACCTCCTGCGCCGCTGCGGCAGGAGCAACAGGATCACCCCGATCACCACGCACATGTCGGCCAGGTTGAAGATGGGGAAGTCGCGGATGAGGCCGATGTTGGTGGTCATGTCGATGTAGTCCACCACCGAGCCGCGGCCGATGCGGTCGATGGCGTTGCCCCAGGCCCCCGCCACGATCATGGAGAGGGCGACCATCTGCACGGCCGGTAGCCGGGGGTTGCGGTAGAGGTAGTACAGAATCCCGAAGCCCACGACCACGTTGATGTAGGCGAGCCACGGGGCCCCGCCCGTGAACAGCCCGAAGGCCGCGCCGGTGTTGTAGACCAGGGTGAAGTCGAGCAGCCCGGGGATGACGGTCCTGGAACCGGCGGTGAGGCTCTGGATCGCGGCCAGCTTGAACACCTGGTCGAGCGCGAGCAGGAGCGGGACGATGAACAGCGGCATGGCGGGAGTCTATTCGAGCGAACATGAGCTTGCAACTCAGGGGCCGGGCCCGGCGCTTTCGCGGGAGGCATTCCCCAGGGCCCCGCCCAGGCGACCCCGCATGGACTCGAGCCGCCCCCGCACCGGCACGGCCCCGCCGGCCTTAGCCAGGCCGTACGGCGGCATGTTGCCGTAGACGCTCTCGAAGGCCCCGGCCTCCACGCGGTAGGTCTCGTGCCAGATCCCCACCGCCCCGCCCTTGAAGGGCTGCCGGAAGAAGCGCCGCCAGGCCTCGGGGTGGAGGGCGGGGTCCTGGCGGGCGAAGCGCTCGAGGTCCCCGGTGCTCCGCCAGTACTGCACGGTCACGACCTCACGGAAGCCGGGGCTGAAGAGGGGGCCGTTGGCCCCCAGGAAGCCGCTTTCGGGGTGGCGGTACAAGTAGCTCAGCATGGGCCCCATCGCGCGCGCCACCGGCAGCCACTCGCGCCAGCGCAGCCAGTTGTTGACCCGCATCCCGATGAGGAAAACCACCAGCGGCCCGTCGTGCTTGGCGGTGAAACGCCCGATCTGCACCATGTTCCCACCTCACGCGGGCTTGAACACCATGAAGTAGAGGTTGAGCAGCGGCAACGCCGTGGCGATGACCCCGAACACGCCCCACCAGTAGGCCAGCCGCCAGTAGGCCGCGGGGATGCTCGCCTGCCGGGCGAAGGCGCGGGCCATGCGGGCCTGGGCGACCTGGATGGGGACGAGCGCCACCAGCCAGATCACGCCCGAGGCCACGAACAGCCCCCGGCCCCAGCCCACCCACGAAGCCCCCTCCCAGCGCCCGGCCATCAGCTCGCCGGTGACGATGATCAGCCCCACCCCCAGCGCCGTGAAGGCGAAATCCGTGACGGTGACCAGCCGCTGGGCATAGGCCACGATGGCCGGGTTCTGGGTGCGGTCGGCCAGCACCTTCCACAGCGCGGTCACCAGGATGTTGCCCAGGAAGATCACCGCGCCCAGCACGTGCAGCGACTTGAGCAGCAGGTAGCTATCCACGGCGCACCCCCTCCGCCCCGACGCCCCCTACCCGACCGTTTCGTCCGTTCCCGTTCATACCTGCCTCCTTACGCTATTCATATGCTTAACGCTGTTAAGTGGACGACCTAAAAAAAATCAGGGGCTGAGCCCTCGAGCCAGCATCTCCATGAACTGCCCGGCCAGGCGGCGCACGTCGGCGGGGTTGTCCCAGCGCGGCACGACGCCCTTCATGCTCAGCGCCAGCGAGACGATGCCGTGCATGCCCGACCAGACGAGGTTGGTGGTCTCGAGGGGGTCGCCCATGCGGATCTTGCCCGCCTTCATGGCCTCGCTCACCGCCTGGAGCAGGATGTGGTAGGAGGTCGAGCCCTCCGCCTCGCCCGCGGCCGCACTGGCCCGCAGCGCCCACTCCGAGCGCTGCATGAACATCATCTGGTAGTGCAGCGGGCGGGAGAGGCCGAACTCGAGGTAGGCCCGGCCCAGCGCCCCGACGCGCTCGAGGGGGTCGGGGGTGCTGCGGTAGGCCTGCTGCAGCGCCTCGGTGAACTCGGCGAAGCCCTGCCGGCACACGGCGAAGAGCAGGTCGTCCTTGTCGGCGAAGTAGAGGTAGATGGCGGTGGGCGAGTACCCGATGGCCTCCGCGACCTGCCGCAGGCTGAAGCCCTCGTAGCCCTGCTCCTCGAAGAGCCGGGTGGCGGCCTGCAGGATGGTGCGGCGCAGCTCCTGCTTCTGCTGCTCGCGCCGCTCGGCGCTGCGCTGGCGGATGCGGGCCTGCCGGGTGGCCGTGGGGTCGCTCACGGCCTCAGCTTACTTTACGGTGTTAAGTTAGTCAATGCTGCTAAACGAGCTTCTTGGAGCGCAGCCACTCGAGGCTCGCCCGCACGCTCTCCAGCGGCCTGGCGCTCTCGTCCTGCTCGACGAGAAGCCAGCGCACCCCGCTCGCCTGCGCGGCCCGCACGGCGGCCTCAACCGGCACCTCGCCCCGCCCGAGCTCGACCGTCCGGCGCCCCTTGAGGTCTTTGAGGTGCACCAGCGGCAGGCGGCCCGCGTACTTGCGCACGTAGGCGGCCGGGTCCTGGCCCCCGGCGTGGGCCCAGGCGACGTCGAGCTCGGCCTCGAGGCTGGGCGCGGCGGCGAAGAGGGCGTCGAAGGCGGGCCGTCCCCCCACCTTCTCCTCGAACTCGAACTCGTGGTTGTGGTAGACCAGCCGGACCCCCGCCGCCCGGCAGGCCTTGCCCAGCCGCTCGAGCCGCCCGAACAGCTCGCGCCACCTCGCCTCGCTGCCGCGCAGCCCCGCGTCGAGCCAGGGGCACACCAGGTAGGGCGTGCCCAGGGCACGGGCCAGCGCGACCTGGCCGTCGAGGCCCTGCTCGAGCTGCTCCAGCGGGACGTGCAGCCCGGCGGTCTCGAGGCCCAGCCCGTCCAGGAAGCGCCTGAGCTCGCCGGGGTTGAGCCCGCCGTAGACCCCCGCGAACTCCACCCCCTCGTAGCCCATCGCCGCGACCTGCTCGAGGGTCTCCTTGAAGCGGTCGCCCAGCAGGTCGCGCAGGGTGTAGAGCTGGAGCCCGACCCTGGGGCGGGGGGTGTTCTGGGCCCGGCCCAGGCCCTTCGCGGCCAGCGCCGTCGCGGCCACGCCCTGCAGGAATCGCCGTCGGTTCATCGGCTTCATGCCCCCTCAGTCATACCGGCCCGCCGCATGAGATGCTAGACGACCCGGCGGTTCCAGTTGGCGAGCAGCAGGCTCGAGGCCAGCAGCGCCCCGGCCAGCAGGCTGAACAGTGCCGTGACCTCGCTGCGCTGGGGCTTCCACACCGTCTGGCGCTGCAGCTCGCGGTAGACCTCGAGCAGCCGCTCGGCGGAGCCCACCGCGAAGTACCGCCCCCCGGTGACGTCGGCGATGCCCCGCAGCTCGGCCTCGTCGAACCCGGCGAAGGGAGCGTTGGGGTCGGAGCCGTTCACCGACCCCACCCCGATGGTGTGGACCACCACGCCCAGCTTGGCGGCCTCCCGCGCGGCCTCCTCGGGCTCGATCCCGGTGCGGTTCTGCCCGTCGGAGAGCAGGATCACCGTGGCCGGGCCCAGCGCCTTGCCGTCCTCGCCCAGCGGGAAGGCCCGGACGCTCTCCATCAGCCCCTCCCCGATGGCGGTGTTGGGGCGGCGCTCGAGGTAGCCGATCTGCTCGAGCACCTCCGCGTGGTTGCGGGTGAGGGGCGCGTTGAGGACGGCGTACCCCGCGAAGCTCACCAGCCCCACCTTGATCCCCTCGGGCAGCCGCTCCACGAAGTCCTTGGCGGCGGCCTTGGCCGCCTCCATGCGGGTGGGGGCGATGTCCTGCGCCCGCATGGACCCGCTGACGTCGAGGGCCAGCACGATGCCCGCCCCCTCGTCGGGCACGGGAATCACGGCCTGCGGCCGGGCCAGGGCCAGCAGCCCCAGGAGGAGGGCGAGGCCGTAGAGCCCCAGCGGCAGGTAGCGCTTGGGGCTACGCCGGTGCGCCGCCGCCCGCCGCCAGGGCTCGAGGCCCGGCAGCAGCCCGTACCCCTCGCGGGCTTCCCGGCGCACCGTCCGCCAGTAGACCCACGCCAGCAGCGGGAGCAACAGCAGGGCCAGCAGGAGGTGCGGAGCCTGGAAGCTCATGAATGCATGGTAGGGCAGCCCCCCGTTTCCAAGTTGGAGCTCCCTCACGCTTGAACAAGTAAAGCGCCCCCTCGCCAGGGGCCACCCCGACCGAAGGAGCATGAGCGCCCCCTAAGGGGCACCCGGAAGTGCGGCGTCCTGAAAGTTACGGGAATAGAAGCCTTATCTCCAAGGCCCGGTGAACCGGGCCAGCTTTATCGAGCGGGTGTATACCGGGGCTCATTGGTGGGCTCTCACCA
This sequence comes from Calidithermus terrae, assembly GCF_003574345.1. Classification (NCBI taxonomy): domain Bacteria; kingdom Thermotogati; phylum Deinococcota; class Deinococci; order Thermales; family Thermaceae; genus Calidithermus; species Calidithermus terrae. The sequence continues at coordinate 27,384 of NZ_QXDL01000013.1, read as the reverse complement.
ACGTCCACTGCTCTTCCGAGAAGGTACAGCCGTTGAGCTCGAATATGCGCCGCATAGGGTGGTTTCCATAATCCGTCGCACCTACGTACTGGGGAGCGAACTGGCGGGCTTTATGCATTAAGTATCGGTGTAATCGAGTCCCCCAACCCCTTCCGCGAATTTGGGGAATTACGCCCAGCAGTTCGATCCTCGCTACGCCCTCCCTTTGCCGACCGACCAGACCGGCGGCCAGTAGCTGGCCCGCTGCATCCACGACCTTGTGGCCTTCGACGGCTTGATAGGTTGCGTAGTGCTGCGTCTTCGCGTCCAATACGTCCTGTGCCTGCTCTAAGTCGGGTATATTTGCCACCAGACTATAAAACTGGACAAATTGCTTCTCGAGCATCTCCTCGATGAAGAACGGTTGGGTAAACTCGGGTTCATCAAGGCCATTCATCCCGGTCAGGTCAGTGACATAGATGAGGATGTGGCTTTCCTCCACCCATCCATTTTGGCAGGCTAACCTGACCAAATTCCGGTCATTGCGCTTAGAGCTCAGGTTGAGGCTCAGCCGGGAGCCTCCTTGCTGCTCAGCCAACCACCCCAGGAGGAAGAGGGCCGCTTCATCCCCCAGGTTTTCCGCCGTGCGCGGTGCAACTACCTTGAGTGGGTCAGTACCGGGGACGCGGGAAACACTAAAGGCGGCCAAAATGTTGTTGCTCTCATTAGTTAAGACCCAAAGATCCTCAATTCGGGTTTTCCGGTCTTCGAGCCTTAGCAGCAGATTGTTTAAGGCTGATTTGGAGTCGGCTTGGCTCCTCAGCGCTACAAATTCCGGTAATTCACTTTGCTCCGGGTTTCTGATCTTCATCATCGGATCCTGGGAGTAAACACCCATCATCTCTTCCGTAGGGACGCTGGATGCAGGCTACTATAGGCTATTTGGCAGGGATGAAGCAAGTTGATTGCACTAAAATCAATGTACCAGTTGATCTGAATCCGTTTTATTGCCCATCAGCGCCTCGGCCTGGTCCACCACGTACTCGGCGAAGGGCATGGCGGCGGTGAAGGCGGGGGAGATGGCGTTGAGCACGTGCAGCCCCTCGGCGTTGCCCTCGAGGTTGAAGTCCATCACCAGCTTCTTGGCCCGGTGGTCGTAGAGCTGGGCCCGGATGCCGGGGCGGCCCCAGGTGCGGAAGTTCTCGGGGCGGGTGCCCTCGAGCATCTTCGCGGCCTGGGCCACGAGGTAGCGCTGGGAGTACTTCTTCATCTCCTCGAAGGCCAGCCGCCGGAAGTCGAAGTCGTTGCGCAGGAACAGCATGGCCTCGTCGCGCAGCACGCCCAGCGCCTCCAGGAGGTCGAAGCCCTCCAGGCCGCTGTAGTTCTCGCGCCAGAAGGCCGGAATGGCGGTGGGCCCGATCTTGGTCTTGCCGTCCACCGTCACGGTGAAGTGGACGCCCAAAAAGGTGTTGCGCAGGTCGGGGACGGGGTAGATGTGGCGCTTGAGGCTGCCCTTGGGCTCCGAGCCGTAGAGGTAGAGGCCCTTGAAGGGCAGGATGCGGTAGTTGAGCCCGACGCCGAAGTCGTGGGCCACCTCGTCGGCGTGCAGCCCGGCGGCGTTGATCACGTAGCCGGCCTCGAGCTCGCCCCGCGGCGTCCGCACGGCCTTGCCCCGCCGGCCCAGGTAGGGGCTGGAGAGCTCGAACTCGATGCCCTGGGCGCGGGCTTCGGCCACCAGCGCGTTCATGCACTCGAGGGGGTTGACGGTGGCGGTGTTGGGCGACCACAGGGCGAGCTCGGCGGTCTTGACCCGGGGCTCGAGCCCCTTGGCCTCCCGCTCGCTGATGAGGTAGGTCTCGACCCCGTTGAGGTCGCCGCGGCGCTTGAGCTCCCGCAGGCCCTCGAGCTCGCCCTCGTGCTTGGTCACGACCAGCTTGCCGCACTCGTTGATGCTCAGGCCCCGCTCCTTCACGAAGGCCTTCCAGCGCTCGTTGCCCAGCCGGGTGAAGCGGGCCTTGAGCGAGTCGGCGGTGTAGTAGAAGCCCGCGTGCAGCACGCCCGAGTTGCGCCCCGAGCCGTGGGCGGCGATGTCGTTTTCCTTCTCCAGCACGGTGATGCTGGCCTTGGGGTTGCGGCGCTTGAGCTCCAGCGCCACGGTGGTGCCCACCACCCCGCCGCCGATGATGAGGAAGTCTACGGTCTTCACGGCCTGCTCCTATTCCTAGCCTACGCCAAGGCGACGTTAGGGGGGTCGTTAGGGTGGCGTGAACCCGGGGAACGGGCCACAGCCGGGCCCCGCACGACGACGGCCCGGCCGGGTTACCACCAGCGTAGGGGGGTCTCGGGGAAGGCGGCGGGAGCCACCTCGTCGCCCTCGTCGTAGGTCTGCTTACTGCGGTAGTCCTCGCCTTGGGGGTCGCGGTAGACCTCGAGCTGTTTCCCCTTGACGTCCAAGATCCACACCTCGGGCACCTTGTTGCGGGCGTAGACCCGCAGCTTGCGGCCCCGGTCGTAGGCCAACGTCGTGTCGCTGATCTCGACGACTAGGCGCACCTGCTCGGCGTGGGGCACGCCGCCCGGGTAGCTATTCCTGTCGATCACGGCGAAGTCCGGCTCGGGCAGGCTGGTTTCCTCGGCAGTGCGTAGGGGCACCTGGCAGAGAATTCGGGCTTTTTCCCGGAGCTTGAGGACGAGTTCTTCGTTGAGCACAGCGAGTTTATCCACGTGATCGTCGCCCATGGGCGGCGTCTCGAAGACCTCCCCCTCGAGCAATTCCAGGTGAAGCTCCTGCGGGAAGGCTCCGGCGCGGTGCATTTTCTCGAACTCGGCCACCGTGAAGCGGTGGCGCCGTTCGTCCCCCGAGGGTTGGGGCGGCGTCTTTAGAGAAAAGGGGGGTGTGGGGGGCTATAATCCCCCGGACTTTCGGTCCGGGGATACATGGACTCCCCACGTCCACCGCAGGTGGACATAACATAGTGGGCGGCGGATGTGGGGTATAATCCTCTTGGGGACAGGCTTCCCCATGCACCTTGAAACTTGGAGTAGGGGGTTCCATCGGGTAGTCTGATGGGTAAAACTCCAAACGAACACCCGTGGCAGAGCTGGAAGCATTGCGCTCGCCTGCCGATACGGAGTCAAGGTTTTCTGGGCTCGGACGGAGCCTTCGGGCATGGTATATCCGTGATTCCCGAGAAGCCTTGGACTTCCAGTCCAAGGAGTCGTCACCACGGGCTCAATTGTAGCAAGGGCGGTTAGGATTAGAGGGCATGAACCCGGTCGCATTCATCGAAGCCAAACGCGACGGCCACGCCCACAGCCGGGAAGAGCTCGAGACCTTCCTCCTTGCCTACCTGCGCGGCGAAATCCCCGACTACCAGGTCTCGGCCTGGCTGATGGCGGTGTTCTGGCGCGGCATGACCCCCCAGGAGACCACCGCGCTCACCCAGGTCATGGCCGACTCGGGCCACCGCCTCGACCTCTCGGCTTATCCACACCCTGTGGATAAGCACTCCTCCGGCGGGGTGGGCGACAAGACCACGCTGGTGGTCACGCCCATCCTGGCCGCCTGCGGCTGCACGGTGGCCAAGATGTCGGGTCGGGGCCTGGCCCACACCGGGGGCACCATCGACAAGCTCGAGAGCGTCCCCGGCTGGAGCGGCGACCTCAGCGAGGAGCGTTTTCACGAGCTGGCCCGCGCGGTGGGGCTGGTGATCGCCGCGCAGTCCAAAGACCTCGCCCCCCTCGACGGCAAGCTCTACGCCCTGCGCGACGTGACCGCCACCGTGGACTCGCTGCCCCTCATCGCCTCCTCGATCATGAGCAAGAAGCTCGCCGCCGGGGCCCGCACCATCGTCCTCGACGTGAAGGTGGGGGCGGGGGCCTTCATGAAGACCCTCGACGACGCCCGCCGCCTGGCCCAAACCATGATCGCCATCGGCAAGGGCGCGGGGCGTCAGGTGCGGGCGGTGCTCTCGAGCATGGAGCGCCCGCTGGGGCACGCCGTAGGCCACGCCGTCGAGGTGCGCGAGGCCATCGCCACGCTGCGCGGGGAGGGCGCCGAGGACCTGCGCGAGCTGGCCCTCACCCTGGCCGCCGAGGTGCTCGAGGCCGAGGGCAAGGACCCCGCGCGCGCGCGGGAGGCGCTGGAGTCGGGCGCGGCCCTCGCCAAGTTCCGCGAGTTCCTCCAGGCCCAAGGCGGCGACGCGCGGGTGGTGGAGGAGCCCGAGCGCCTCGAGCTCGCCCCCGAGGTCTGGGAGCTCAAGGCCCCGCACGACGGAGCGGTGGCGGCGGTGGACGCGCTCGAGGTGGGCCTGGGCGTGCTGGCGCTGGGGGGCGGGCGCGTGAAGAAGGGCGAGGCCATCGACCTGGGCGTGGGGGCCTGGCTGGCGAAGAAGCCGGGCGACCGCGTGCGGGCGGGGGAGGTGCTGGCCCGGCTGCACCACCGGGGCAAGGGGCTGGAGGAGGCCGCCGAGCGCCTGGGCCGGGCCTACCGCCTGGCCGCCGAAGCCCCCAATCCACCCTTAATCCTCGACGTCCTCCGCGGCTGATCCGGTCGAATTGCCTTGACCCGCCCGCGGCTTTCATGTCATTCTCACCCCCGTGCGCCGCAGACGCCCGGCCCGTTACACCCTATGGCTGGCCCGCACCGGCGCGGCCCCCCGCACCTTCTCGCTGCCCGCGTGGGTCCCGGCAGCCCTCGTGGTCTTCCTGGCCGCCTGGAGCGCCTTCAACCTCTACCTGTGGAACCGCACGGCCGAGATGCGCGGCCTGCAGCTGCGCCTGGCGAGCCTCTCCGGCCAGGCCCGCCAGCTCACCCTCCGGCTCGAGGCCGAGAAGACCCGCAACGACGCCCTGAGCCAGGAGGCCCAGGAGGTCATGAAGAGCCTGGAGAGCCTCGAGGCCGAGATCAACCGGCTGCGCGAGCGCGCCGGCATGCCCAGGATCCGCCTCACCCCCGCCCGTAGCGGCCCCAAGGGGCCTAAGGGCGGCGCGGCCCTGCCCCCCGAGCCCGGGGATCTCTTCCTCCAGGCCCGGCACCGGCTCACCGGCCTGGCGGGCGACCTGGGCGAGCTCGAGAGCCGCCTCGACGCCACCCTGCGCCGCGAGGAGGCCCTGCCCAGGGGCTACCCCCTGCGCGGCCACACCCGCATCACCTCCTACTTCGGCAACCGCCGCAACCCCTTCGGCGGCCGCCGCTACGAGTTCCACGACGGCCTGGACTTCTCCGCCCCCTACGGCACCCCCGTCCACGCCACCGCCCCCGGCGTGGTGGTCCAGGCGGGCTGGAACGGCCCCTTCGGGCAGTCCGTCACCCTCGATCACGGCTACGGCTACCGCACCCTCTACGGCCACCTCTCGAGGCTGGGCGCGCGGGTGGGGCAGCGGCTGGAGGCGGGCGAGGTGCTGGGCTGGGTGGGCTCCACGGGCCGCTCGACCGGCGCGCACCTGCACTACACGGTGATGCGCTACGGGGTGGCGGTGGACCCGCGGGCGTATTTGCCCTAAGGAGCCTGTGGCGCGGGCTCGGCCCCCTCGAGCGGCGGCACCGGGACGGGCCGGCCGTCGGGGCCTACGGCCACCATCACGAACCCAGCCCGGCAGGCCAGCACGCGCTCCTCTTTGTCCATAGGCTCGACCCACATCTCCACCTCGAGCCGCATCGAGGTGCGCCCGGTGGCCTTCACCCAGGCCGCCAGCTCCACGATCGAGCCCTGGGGGACGGGGTGGCGGAAGTCGAGGGCGTCGGCGTGCACCGTGACCACCTTGCTCCTGGCGTGACGGGTCGCGGCCACGAAGGCCGCCTCGTCCATCCAGGCCATGGCGGTGCCGCCGAAGAGGTTGCCGTAGTGGTTGGAGTCGCCCGGCAGCACCAGGTGCACGGCGCGGGTGACGCCGGCGCGCGGCTGGGGTAGTGCTTGAGCGGGGGATGGCAGGCCCATGCTCCTCCTTCAGAACACGAAGTCCTCATCACGCAGGGGCTCGACCCGGATGGCCTTGACGTAGCCGTTGCCCTTGGTGGAGAAGAAGTCGTGGTTCTTGGTCTCGGTGCGCAGGCCGCCCAGCACCACCGGGTTGACCTGCTCCTCGCCCACGCCGAAGTACGGCTCCAGGCCCAGGTTCATCAGGGCCTTGTCGGCGTTGTAGCGGGAGAAGCGCGTCACCTGCTCCTCCAGCCCAACGGGTGCGTACAGCTCCGCGGTGTAACGCGCCTCGAGCCGGTCGAGCTGCTCGAGGATGCCCAGCACTTCGTGGCGTGCTTCGGTCTGGGCCCGGTGGCTAAACCGCTCGAAGACCTGCTGGGCCAGCAGCCCCACGTAGACCCCGTGGATGGACTCGTCGCGGATGATCAGGTTGATGATCTCCCCTGAGTTCACCAGCTTGCCCTGCCCGGCCAGGAACAGCGGGTAGAAGAAGCCCGAGTAGAACAAGTAGGACTCCAGGAACACGCTCGTGCACAGGGCGAGGTAGAGGCTCTTCTGGCCCCAGACGTTGCAGTAGCGCTCGTGCACCAGGGCCAGCTTCTCCTGCAAGAGGCGGTTGTGCCGCACCCACTCGAAGATCTCCTCGATGCGAAGCGAGGTGCACAGCGTCGAGAAGATGCTGCTGTAGCTCTTGGCGTGCATGTGCTCCATGGCGCCCATAAAGCCCATCACCGCCCTGACCTGAGCGCTGCCCATGTGCTGCGAGAGCAGGGGCATGCCCACGCTGCCCTGCTCGGTATCCAGCAGGGTCAAGGCCCCCAGCACGTGCTCGTACACCCGCTGCTCCTCGGGGGAGAGGGTCATCCAGGGCAGCTTGTCGTCGGCCAGGGGGATCTCTTCGTCCACCCAGAACTGCCGCACGTTCTGGTCCCAGAACATCTTGGTATAGGCGTCGTCGGGCCGGTTCCAGTTGACGGCGGGGAAGGTGGGTTGGCCTGTCGGAGGATCGTGATGCACTTGAGTCTCCTCTGATTCGGTAGCCGGTAGCCCGCAGCCGAAAGCGAAAAACGGAAGGCTCGCGGCCCGCGGTTCGTCGAGGGCTGAGGGTCTAGGGCCAAGGCGCCTTGCCTGTTGCGTCTCGCGTGCCGAGCTCACACCGCGCAGGCCAGGCACTCTTCGAGCTTCAGGTTCTTGGTACGGGTGTAGTACAGGCTCTTGAGACCTTTCTTCCAGGCGTAGACGTACAGCCTCGCCAGCTCGCGGGTGCTGGTCTGGCTGGTCACGTACAGCACGGTGCTGATGCCCTGGTCCACGTGCTGCTGCATCTCGGCTACCAGGTCGATGACTTTGTACATGTCCATGGCATACGCCGATTTGTAAAACCACAGCGTATCGGGCGAGAGGTAGGGCATGGGGTAGTAGGTGGTGGCGTTGCCGTAGGTGCGCGTCTCGACGAGTTCGACGATGGGCATGACCGAAGGGGTGGCGTTGTGAAGGTAGCTGATGCTCTGGGTGGGGGCGAGGGCCAGGCGGTAGGAGTGGTACAGGCCGTGCCGCATGACCTCGGCCTTCAGGCGGCTCCAGTCGGCGGGGGAGGGGAGGGGGATGCCCTCGAAGAGCCCGCGCACGCGCTCGGTGCGGGGGCGGTAGTCGGTGTGCTCGTACTTCTCGAAGTAGGCCCCGCTGGCGTAGTCGGACTTCTCGAACTGGGCAAAGCTGCGCCCCTTCTGGCGGGCGATGTGCATGGAGCGCTCGAGGGAGTGGTAGTTCAGCGCCATGAAGAAGGTCCGCACGAAGTCACGGGCTTCTTCCGACTCGTAGGGGATGTGGTTCTTGGCCAGGTAGCCGTGCAGGTTCATGGCCCCCAGCCCCACCGCGTGGAACTCCTCGTTGGCCCGCCGCGCTCCCGGCGCGTTGGGAATGTCGGAGAGGTCGCTCACCGCGGTGAGGGCGTCCATCGCGGTGTGCACGCTCTCCCGGAGGTTCTTGCGCTCCATCACGCCGGCGACGTTGAGCGAGCCCAGGTTACAGCAGATGTCGTAGCCGATGAGGTCGGGCTGGCCGTAGTCGCCGATGACCGAGGTGGTCTGGACCTGGAAGATCTCGGTGCAGAGGTTGGACATCTTGATCTGCCCGACGCCCTTGAGGGGATTGGCTGCATTGGCGTTGGACTTGAAGACGATGTAGGGATAACCCGACTCGAACTGGGTGCTGGCGATGCGCGTGAGCATCTGCCGGGCGTCGAGGGGCCGCTTCTTCACCTCAGGGTGCGCCACGAGCTGCTCGTACGTGCGGTCTAGGTCCATGTCGTCGAGGTGCTGCCCGAAGGCTCTGTAGACCGAGTAGGGCGCGAAGACGAAGAACTCCCGGCCCGCCTGGGCGAGCTCGAAAAACTTGTCCGGCACGATCAGGCCCAGCGAGAGGGTCTGGACGCGGCTCTTCTCGTCGGCGTTGATCTTCTTGGTGTCGAGAAACTCCTCCACGTCCCAGTGGAAGATGTTGAGGTACACCGCCCCCGCGCCCTTGCGCTGGCCCATCTGGTCGGCGTAGTTGAAGGCGTCCTCGAGCAGCTTCATCACCGGGACCACGCCCTTGGCCGCGTGCTCCACCCCCTTGATGGGCTCGCCCCGGCCCCGCAGCTTGGAGAGGTTGAGCGCCACCCCGCCGCCGATCTTGGAGAGTTGCATGGCCGCATTCAGGTTGAAGCCGATGGAATTGAGGCTGTCGTCGAGCTCGAGCAAGAAGCACGAGACCAGCTCGCCGCGCCGGGCCCGGCCCGCGTTGAGGAAGGTGGGGGTGGCGGGCTGGTAGCGCCCCTCCATCATCGCCCGTACGTAGGCGCGGGCTTTTTCCAGGTCTCCCTGGGCCAGGTGCAGCGCCACCGCCAGCACCCGGTCCTCGTAGCGCTCGAGGTAGTGACGCTTGTCGTCGGAGCGCAGCGCGTAGTCCTTGTAGAACTTGGAGATCGCCATGAAGGACTGGAACTCGAAGCCGTAGCCGTAGGCCAATGCGGAGAGTTCGGCGATGGCTTCCTCGCTGTAGCGCTCGAAGAAATTCTCGTAGTAGCCTTCTGCGACCAGTGTCCGCACCCGCTCGAGGGGGGTGCGGAAGGTCCGCAGTTTTCCGGCGACCTCGGCTGCGAACTCCCGCACCGCCTCCCGGTCGCGCTCGAGCTGGAAAAACCCATCTCTCTTTTGCAAGACTTCGCTGTTAAGCTCGAGGTAGCGCAAGCGCCCTCACCCCTTCCCAAAAGCGCGCGACGTCCTCCGTCCGGCCTGAAAGCTCGAATTTGTGGATCACCTCAAAGCCGAACGACGCCGCGAGGCGGTCGGCGGCTCTGGCGTAGTTGGAACCCCAGTTGCGGTTGCCGCTGGCTGCGACCGCGCGGATGCGGGCCTGGTTGCGCCGGGCGAAGCGCTCGACCTCCAGCGGCACTTGGCCCAGCCCGGTGGTGTAGGTCAGGAGCACGCAGGGCTCGCCGACCTCCTCCTCACCCGTGCGGATTCGCAGCAGCCTGGGCGCAGGCAGCTTGCGCACGAAGCGCTCGACATTGCCGGTTTTGGAAGCATAGACGATGAGCAAGGGTCACCTCGGGTTTGCCGATGATCAAACGCGAGAAAGTCCTGCGTCCTACGCCAAACGCAAGATGCCAAACGCAAGACGCAAGGCGCCTAACGTCGAACGCGAAAAACGCCGATAGTCGCTCTACGCGATGCGCCACAGGCCGTGCGCGCGTTTATGCTGAGCTTAGCTGTAAGGGAAAATTCACCTTTACCATCCTTTCCGCCCCTGACGCGGGGGCGAGGGATAGGATCTGGGCAGGCGTTCGGGCTTACGGGGTCAGGCCCCGATCACCGTTGCGCGACAGCGGCGGGTTCACACCGCACTTCCCCTGTCTCCAGGCCCAGAGACCACATCTTGTGGTCTCTGCCGAGAAATCTACTACGGGTTGAGTACCTTGTCTATAGGCCCGTAGGGTTCCTTTGGCTTTCCTTCATCTGTCCGGGGCCGGGTCCAGTCCCGGCTGGGCGAGGGGTAAACTGAGCCGATGCTGAGTCGTGGTAAGTCTTCACCCAACGCTTCGCTGACCTATTTGGCCGAGGGCACCGAGCTCGAGGGCAACCTCAAGGCCAAGGGGCAGGTGCGCATCGACGGGACGGTGCGGGGCTCGGTGCTGGTGGAGGGCGAGCTCGAGATCGGGCCCACCGGCTTTATCGAGGGGGAGCAGGTCAAGGCCAAGAACGCCCACGTGCAGGGCAAGGTGCGGGCGGCCGTCGCGGTGGAGGGCAAGCTCACCCTCACCAAGAGCGGGCAGCTCGAGGGCGACGTGCGCGCGCGGGCGCTCGACATCGAGGCGGGGGCGGTGTTCATCGGGCGCAGCCAGACCGGGGAGGTCAAGGCCGCGCTGCCCCAGCCGTCCAAAACGGCCAGCGAGTAAGCCGCCCAGGTGGCTCGGAGGGCGATTTGTACGGCCCTCCGGGCATTTTCTTAGACCGCGTAAAGGCAAAACCCCTGCCAAAAGCGGTAAAGTGGTTGGGCTGTGGCCCTCGAACGTTTGTTCCGCCGTCGGCGCACCCAGGGTGAAGTCCGCGACGTCCCCGAGCTGTGGACGCGCTGCCCGAGCTGCGATGCGCCCATTTACAAGAAAGACCTCGAGCAAAACCTCTACGTCTGCCCCAAGTGCAGCCACCACATGCGCTTCCCGGCCATGCGCCGCATCGAGTCCCTGGCCGACGCCGGCTCCTTCGAGCAGACCACCCGCCTCAAGCCCGCCGACCCTTTGCACTTCACCGACACCGAGCCCTACGCCAAGCGCCTCGAGCGCTACCAGAAGGAGGCCGGCCGCCCCGACGCCATCGTGGGCGGGCGCTGCCTGATCGGCGGCGTGCCCAGCGTGCTGATGGTCATGGACGCGGCCTTCGCCGGGGGCTCGATGGGCAGCGTGGTGGGGGAGGAGATCACCCGCGGCGCCGAGCTCGCCGCCCAGGAGGGCCGCGCGCTGGTGATCGTCTCGGCCTCGGGCGGGGCGCGCATGCAGGAGGCCGCCCTCTCGCTGATGCAGATGGCCAAGACCACCCTGGCCCTCGACCGGCTGTGGGCCAAGCGCCTGCCCTACGTCTCCATCCTCACCGACCCCACCACCGGGGGCGTCACCGCCAGCTTCGCCGCCATCGCCGACGTGATCCTCGCCGAGCCGGGCGCCCTCATCGGCTTCGCCGGGCCCCGGGTGATCAAGCAGACCATCCGCCAGGACCTGCCCGAGGGCTTCCAGCGCTCGGAGTTTTTGCTCAAGCACGGCATGGTGGACAAGGTCGTTGACCGCCGGATGCTGAAGGAGGCGGTGGCGCGCGTGCTCAAGCAGCTCGCAGGAGGTGCCCGTGCCGCTGGAGTTTGAGAAGCCCATCCTCGAGCTCGAGGCCCGCATCGCCGAGCTCGAGAAGTACGCCCAGGAGAGCGGCGTGGGCCTGGAGGGCGAGCTGTCGGTGCTGCGCGAGCGGCTCAAGAAGCTGCAGAGCGACACCTACGGCGGCCTCTCCCGCTGGCAGCGGGTTCAGCTCGCCCGCACCCCGGGCCGCCCCACCACCCTCGACGTGCTCAACGGGGTCTTCCAGGACTTCTTCGAGCTCTCCGGCGACCGCACCTTCTCCGACGACTCGGCCATCGTGGGCGGGCTGGCCTACCTCGAGGGCACCCCGGTCGTGGTCTGCGGCCAGCAGAAGGGCCGCGACACCAAGGAGAACATCCAGCGCAACTTCGGCATGCCCCACCCCGAGGGCTACCGCAAGGCCATGCGCCTGATGGACCTCGCCGACCGCTTCCGCCAGCCCTTCTTCGCCTTCATCGACACCCCCGGCGCCTACCCCGGCATCTCGGCCGAGGAGCGCGGCCAGGCCTGGGTCATCGCCCAGAGCATCCAGCGCATGGCCCGCCTGCGGGTGCCCGCCGTCGCGGTGATCCTGGGCGAGGGCGGCTCGGGCGGCGCGCTCGCCATCGGCGTGGGCAACCGGGTACTGATCCTGGAGAACGCCTGGTACTCCGTCATCTCGCCGGAGTCGTGCGCCGCCATCCTCTGGCGCGACTCCAAGGAGGCCGCCAAGGCCGCCGAGGCCCTCAAGCTCTCGGCCCCCGACCTGCTGCAACTCGGCGTCGTTGACCGCGTGATCCCCGAGCCGGGCGGCGGGGCCCACCGCGACCCGGCCGCCACGCTCGCCAACCTCAAGAGCGCGCTCCTGGAGACCCTGGCCGAGCTCAAGGACCTGGGCCCGGAGGAGCTCTTCGAGGACCGCTACCGGCGCTTCAGGGGCCTGGGCGTCTACGCCGAATAGGTAAAACTGCCCTTTCCCGGCCCCTCTGGGCTGGGAAAAACTGTCCTGATGCTCGCCACCCTGCGGCGCAACCAGGCCTGGGCCGTGGCGCTGGGGCTCAACTGGCTCCTGTGGCTATGGGCCATCACCCAACAGCCCCAGTGGCTCAGCGGGGCCATCGCCTACGCCAACTTCGTCGCCTTCGCCGGGTACTTCCGCATGGCGGCCTACCTGCCGCCCCCCATCCAGCGGGCCATGCACGGCATGGGGGTCGCCACCGGGGTGCTGGGGGCGGCCGAGTTGCTGCTGGCCTTCCAGCGCGCCTTCTCCGTTCCCACCGGCTGGCTGCAGGAGAGCCTGTTCATGGCCGGGGCCCTCACGGCCGCCTTCTACGCCTTCGGCCTGCCGGGGGCCCTCGAGCGGCTGGGCCTGTACCGCCCGGGCGTGGCCCGGCGCGCGGCGGCCGGCTCGCTGCTCGCGGGCGCGGCCTGCACCCTGCTGGCCTGGCTCTTCCGGCCCTACTTCACCCCCGTCGCGCTCTACACCTTCGTCACCTTCGCGCTGTTCTTCCTCTTCGCCCACCAGGCCGCGCTGATGTCACAGAACCGCCTGCGCGAGAGCCTGCTGCGGGTGGTGTGGGGCCTGGCCCTGGTGAGCTTAGCCCGCGTCGTCGGGATCATCGGCGGCTTCGACCCCCCGCCCTGGGTGACGGTCGGCTTCACCTCGCTGTGGATCGCCGGGATGCAGGTGGTGGCCTCGTCGGCCCTCGAGCCCTCCACGTAACACTCCGCGTAACGATTCCACCGCTTGAAAATTGGCTTGGCTACAGATAGGCTCGTTGTACTCGGTGGTTTTTGGAGGCCAAGTCTCCATGTCCAAGAGCGTCACCATCCACGGTTCCTCCCCCTGGCTCTGCTCGGCGGCCGAAGCCCTGTACGGCACGGTGCGCCTGAGCAAGCCGGTCACCCTGGTGCTCGACCAGCCCGTAGGCTTCGCGCTCCAGGTGCTCCCCCTGCTGCAGCCGCCCTGTGTCGTCGCCACGCAGTCGGCCTCCCCCCACTACCTCCACGACCTCGCCGGCCACCGCCCCGCGGCGGTGCTGCTCGAGCCCGTCTCCCCCCAGCGCATGCTGGAGGTGCTCGAGCTCGTCGCCTCGGGCGCGGTGCTCCCTATCCCGGGGCTCGAGGCCGCCGAACCCCTTACCCAGCGCGAGCGCCAGGTGGCCCGCCTGCTGGTCAGGGGCCTCAGCGACAAGGAGATCGCCCGCGAGCTGCGGGTCGAGCCCAAGACGGTGTCCAACTGGGTCTACAGCCTCAAGCAGAAGATCGGCGCCGACAACCGCTCGCAGGTGGGCCTGCTCTACCTGGGCCTGCGCGTCGAGCTGCCTTGAGGCGAAAGCCCTACGCCTCGTTGAAACGGCCCTCGAGGGCCGTTCTTTTGTCTAGGTCCTGTTGTAACACCCGGTTTGGGTGGATAGTCTCCCGATGGGAGGCTATCCACCCCGGCCGAAGGGAGTGCCCTGGGCTTCACAAAGATTTACCCCTGACGGATTTGAAGCGTAGCTTTGTGAAGCCGGTATAACTGGGTAATTTCTCCTAGCCGCTGCCGGGAATAATTGCGCTTTTGGGGTTAGATCCTAAACCCTACTTTGGTCCTGCCCCGGGCCGGGGCAGGAGGTGCACACGTGAACGTATCTGAAATATTCGTATGCGATGAGCGGGGGACCAGTCATGCTTAGGCACGTCGTGGGGGGTGCTCTGCTCCTGCTACTGGCCGGCTGCGGCTCGAAGGATAGCCCGATCGTCCGGGTGGGGCCTGGCGCCGATAAGGAGATTCGGACTTTTCAGGTGCAGATAAACGCGGCGACGGCAGCCCCGTTCATGGGGCTGCGGACCCAGTCTCCGCAGGGGCTGCGTGCGGCCTATCTGTTCGAAAACGGGAACCTCAAAACCCGCTTGGACGTACCGGCCGGGATGCTGCCCGACCAGCGCGCTCGAGTGATCCTTACGGACTACGCCCAGAAGGCGGCTCGAGTGTACTTCGCGGATAACCGGCAGTTGGACCCCCAATTCGACGCGTCGGGTCTCGGCCAGTTGCTCATGGACGACGCCTTAGGCCTACAGGTAGGCTTTGGCGACCTGCGCCGTCCTTTCCGCCGCATGTCCCCCGATCAGTTCCAGGCTGCCGCCCAAAGGGCGGGCTTCGACCTCGTGGGTAAGAAAGCCCAACTTCTCACCGTGCGGCGCACCTACTCCCGCGACAGCGTGACCCGCAAGCTCACGCTGACCTTTGATGCGGGAGTTGGCGCGGTGACCCAGGTCGATGACGTCATCGTCAGCCCGTCCGCCACGCTCGAGGCGGTCAGCCAGGTCCAGTACACCCAGCTGCCCAACACCGCCGACGTCGCGGTGCCCTATCAGATTGACACCACCTCCACCGTGACCCTTCAAGGGGACCTGCGCCAGCCGACGATGGAATTACCCGTCGCCGACGCTGAGCTCAAGCCCGGCGAGCAACTTCAGTTGCAACCGGGCGAGGAGGTAGTGGCCGAGTTTTCGGCCCCCGTCGGCCAAGGCTCGGTTGATCCGAACACCCAGACTTTGCAGCAGACCATCCGCTACGAGGACATACAAGTCAACACCCTCGAGGCCGACTACTTCACCTTCGGAGGTAAGTGATGCGCTTGCGGTGGATCGCACTCTCGGCCCTGGCTTTGCTGCCCGGCGCCTTCGCCCAGAGGATGGGCTTCGAGCTCGCCCACGGCATTAACTCCGGCTACGGGATGTTCCAGGAAGCCATGACCACCCCCAACGGCAGGCAGACGCTCGAGCAGTACCTGCAAACGCTGGACGGCGTCGCGAGGGTTCAGGGCGTCACCTGCAACACCAAAGCCTTCGACGTCAACAAGCAGGTCTACGAGAACGCCTGCGAATCGCACACGACCAGCTACGCGAAATCCGTCAACCAACTCGCCCGGGATGTGGACAAGATGATCCTGGTGGGGCACAGCCAAGGCGGCCTACGCTCGCGCGAGTTCCTGCAGTCGGTGGGCGACCGCAACGGGGACTTTAGCCTCGCCCGGAGCAAGGTGACGGGCCTGGTCACCATGGGTTCGCCGCTCAACGGGGCCGCGATCGCCCAGAACGCCCCCGGATTTGCCGCCTGGAACATAGGGCTTCTGTTCACCAGTTCCATGGCGAGCACCTTCTGGGCTTCGGGGCAGGCGAGCGCGTGGCAGGGTCCGGCGGCAGCCATCGCTGCCGCGGTGGTGCCTATCCTGATCACCAATCACGTTGTTAATGACGTGGTGGGTGCAGGGCGCGGCGACATGAGCCCGAACAGTGCGATGGTGGGGCGGCACAACAACTACCAGTGCCGGTGGGTGCTCACGAAGCAGGCTTCGCAGATGGGGATGGGGAGCTTTTCGGTGGGGCAGTGGGTACAGGTGTGCGACATGCAGAACCCCGCTTATCGCCCGCTCCCGGCTCGAGTGGCCGTGATGAACATCGTTGGACAGGCCAACCACCTCGATAACTTCGTCGGCCTGAACGGCCACCCGATTAAGGTCACGGCTGATGTCGTGGGCCTCCTTAACGGCATCCCGATCGCAAATTGGGTTTCTACCCCTTTGAGTAACCTTTTGACGGCAATTGCCACGGCCACCAACGGCGAGGCCGTGTGGGTTGCAGCCCGCATGGGAACGGCCACCTACTTCGGTGTCCTGGCCGCAGCTACATGGGCGATCGCCTGGATGCCTTGGAATTGGTGGCAGATTCCGGCAGCCATAGCTCAAACGGCGCTGGCGACCGAATTTGCCGCCTTGCCGTGGGTTTGGAATACGGTGGTGGTAGGCAGCAGTCGGGGAGACAGCATCGTGCCCGAGGACTCGCAGAACTACATGTTCAGAAATGCCGCACGCCTGGGCATTGGGGTCGCCATGATCAAAAACCTGCCGGATGCCCACCATGTGGGCAAGAAAGGGGAGGCGGTACATCCTGATACGCCGGACGCGATCCACCAACTCTATCAAGCGGCGAGGTGGCGCTAGTGAGGCTATTTCCACTCATTCCCTTTACGGTAGGTGTGAGTTTGCTGGCGGTAGCGGGGTGTGGGCTGCTCGACCCCCATGCTGCGGTGGCCGATATCAAACCCGTTTGGAAGATTGAAGACCCTGAAGGTTGGGGGGGCTACGGCCCCCTTAGCCCGGTTGGGGATATGGTTATTACTTCCTACCCTTACTCGCCATGGGCGATCGGGATTGACCTGAAAAGCCGCCAATTCAAATGGCGGCACTCGAATTATGTCAACCGACGGCGGTCGGTCAGCACGAAGGATGGCTTTTTCTACACGTATGAAGGTGACGAAGGCCAGAATGTTCCCTACCGGCTGTGGATCGCTCGAGTAGATACAGGGGAATTGGTAAGGGGAGTCGCCCTGCCTAACCCTTCCGGGATGGACAGCATCGAGAATTACCCGATCGTTAGCGGCGATAAGCTGTTCGTGGTCAGCGAGAAAGTTCTCGTTTCCTACGACATTTCTGATGCCGTCGATCCCAAGGAGTTGTGGAGGGTGCAGCTCATTAGCGGCGCAACCATCATGCGGGTTGACCCGGATGGGGATGTGTACGTGGGATTTTCGGATAGAGGCAGCAAAGAGTGGCGTGAGAACGCCAGCCTGTACAAATATTCCGGCGAGGATGGCAGTCTCATCTGGAAAGCCTTCACCAAGTACTCTGACCTCAACCGCCCCGGCGACGTGAAAAGCTGGTACGAAGGGACCGAATCCATCGGCTTTGATGGGGATCGGGTGATCGTGTCGGCAGGTGCAACCCTGCAGGCTTTCGACCGCCGTACCGGGCAGCGCCTTTGGGTATCGCCGGAGGTGCAGTGCGGCGGGGTGGTCGAAGGGGGCTTCGGGGGGCCGCTCGAGTTCGGCGGCGGTAAGGCCTACGTGCTGCGCAACTCGAACGTGTGCTTCCACGCCTTCAACCTCAGCGACGGCTCGATCGCCTGGACCGTGGACGCGGGGCAGGTGGCGCCGTGGGCCAAAGTAACCTTCGGCGCGGCGAACCAGAAAGCCCTGTACCACAACGGCGTGGTCTACGCGAGCAACGAGCACCTGTGGGCCGTGGACGCCGCGACGGGGAAGGTGCTGGCGGTGTCGCGCACCCGGGCCTACCAGGCGACTTCAACGGCCCCGATCCTGTACAACGGCGAGGTCATCGTCAACGGCAACCCGATCTACGCGTACAAACCCTTGCGTTAGGAGGCTTTCATGAGGCTATACGTCGTGCAGCCGTGGGCTGCATTCAAGAGGCTTGTCGCCCAAATGGGCTGGTTGAGCCAAGGCTGGGCGCGCGGTCTGGCGGGAGTTTTGCTGGTCGTGGGGTTGGCTTTCGCGCGGGAACCGGCCGAGCAGCAGGAGCCGCGGGAGGCTTCGCCAGCCACGCTGACTGCGGGAAAAGTGCGTTTGGGGTTTCACTACTCGAGCCCCTCCGACGGCGGTCCAGCCCTCGGCCCTGGAGGATGGCTGGCGTTCGAGGTGGGGGAGCCCGGCGCGGTTCCGTCGCGCTTGCTGTTCGAGGTGAACGGGATTTCCCAACCCAAGGCCAGCGTTTATGCCGCCTACTCCAGAATGTGGCCGCTGGATCTCGTGAGCGTTGGGCGCCTGTGGGGAACGCTGGGGTTCGGCGTCGATAGCGATGACCTGAGCAAATACCAGGAGAAGGCCGCGACTGACGGCACCACCTGGGTTTTGGCCATACTGATATTCCCGGCGCTGCTGGACATTACCCGCCTCGAGATGAGCCTGGGTTGGGACGTCGAGCTCACGGAAAACCTCAGCCTCATGCTCGAGACCTACGCCAACGCTTCGGGGGTAGGCGGCGGTCGGTACGGCCTGCGTAGCGGCCTCGTCTTCCGCGTGAATCCGAGCCTCGAGGGCGGCCTACGGGAGTAAGCAGAGCGATGGTCTCGCATAAAACCCTGACCCTGGTGGCGTTGTGTGCCCTGGCCCTTCCGGCCTGCACGAAAAGGGAGGCCCGCATCCGGGTCACGGCCGAGGTGAGCGGCCCGACCCTCAACCTCAGCGCGGTGCTCGAGGGCGCTGACGGGCAGAGCCTTTCGGGCGCCTTGGTCAAGCTCACCGACCCCGGCGGGGCGGTCGGCCTCGTGAGCTTCGACGCCCGCAAGAATGCTTATGCCCTCACCGCCCCTGCCCTGGAGGGGGAGTACCGCCTCGAGGCCGACAGCCTCGGCTCGGGCAGGCAGCGCCTGTCCTTCCCGGTGCAGGTGTTCCCCACCGAACCCGGCGTGGTCTCGGTACAAGACGGCGAGGGCAGCAAGGCCGAAGAGTTCAAAAAGCTCAGAGCCGGCACGCCCATCCGGGTGGAGTGGAGGCCCGTCGAAGGCGCCGAGCGTTATCTGCTGGAATTGCGGCAGGGCGGAAAGGCCGTCGGCAGCGTGGCGGTCAGCGGGGGCTACAGCTACGTGATCCCGCCGAATACCTTTCAGGCAAGCGCGGTGGGGGCTGCGGCCACGGTGCAGGTCACGGCCAGCGCTCAGTCCGGAGACCTGGACTACTCGAGGGGCTACCTGAGCTACACCAGCACCCAGGGGCCGAGCTATAGCTTTCAGGTCGTCCCATGAGAGGTGCCGTTGCCCTGGCGGTGTGCGGGCTGTGGCTGGCGGGATGTGCCCGGGGCCCGGCTCCCGAGATCCGTTTCCCCTCACCAGGGGCCAAACTCGCGAACCCGGTCCATTTGGAGGCCAATACCGAGGTGCGGTGGTTCGACGGGCAGGCATACCTGGGCCAGGGGCGTGTTTGGAGAGGAAGCCTGAGCCCTGGAACCCACCGCATTCGTGCGGAGGGTGCGGGGGAGGCGAGCCTCGAGCTCGAGGTCGAAGAGGATTATCCCCTCGACGTGATCCGGGCCGTCCCCGAAGGGACGGCTGAGCTGGACCTTCCTCCGGGCAAGTACCGCGTGATCTGGGGAAACGCTTCCGGGAAGCCGATCCGGGCCGGCGAACCCTCGGCACGGACCCAACCGCCGAGCCATACCCCCTGGCACGAGCCGGTTCGAGCCCTCGAGCGCGAGCTCCTGCAAAAACCCCAGCGCAAGGTCGGGCTGAAGCCAGGTAAACAGCTCCAGGGTCTGCCGGAACTGGGCAGCAAACGCAGCTTTCGCCTGCTGGACCTGGACTCGCCGGGCAGCGAGTTGATCGAGGCCCGGCTGGTGTGGGCCGGTGCCAACGTCCTGGCCTACGTGCACGAGGCCGCCGGGTACGACGTGGGCGAGTTGGCGGCTGCGGTGGGCCCCATCGTCCGGGCTTTCGACGGGGAGATCCTCGAGCGGGTCAGGGCTGCCTTCGGGCCTCACGCCGACGTGGACGGCAACGCTCGAGTCCTGCTGCTGTTCACGCCCCGGCTCAACCAGTCGGGCGTGGCCGTGGGGTTCTTCTACGCCGGCGACCTGCTGGCGCGGGGCCCGGACAACCCCGACAGCAACGAGGCCGAGGTGCTCTACCTGGGTGTCCCGCAACCAGAGGACTTGAATTTCTCCCCAGCCTCCCTCACCGCGACGGCCTGCCACGAATTGCAGCACCTGGTGAACTTTTCCAACTACACCCTGCCCTACGTCGAAAATCCTGACCCGCCCCTGAGCCCGCTGTGGCTCAACGAGGGGATGTCGCACCTGGCCGAGGACCTGTGCGGGTACAACCTGCTGGGCGGCAACCTGGCCTTCGTGAGCCGGTACCTCGAGCGAGCCCCCGGCACCAGCCTCACGGCCGCCGACCTGAACGGCCGGGGGGACACCGTCGAGCGGCGGGGGGCGGCCTACCTCTACCTGCGCTACCTGATGGAACGGGCGGGAGGTCTGGTCTTGCAGAACGGCGGGTTGGTGGATAAGGGCGGGCTGCGCTTTACCCGCAGGGTCATTGCCGAACGAGCCGCCAGTCATCAGGACGTAGCCAGGCTCGCGGCCATCGAGGCCAATGAGGCGCTTTGGCGCTACTGGTGGACCCTGGCGCTCTCGGGCGAGGGCCGCCTGGCCTGGGCCGAGTTCGAGCCGAGGGTGCTCGACCCCGTCACCGGCGATTACCTGGGGGTGGACCTGCGCTTGGGCGAGGTCCGGCTCACGCCCGAGCATGCCTTCGAGCTGAACGGGGTTAAACCCACCCCCAGTGGCCGAGCACGCTTCCGCCCGCTGCCTTCGCGCTGCGGGAGGTTCAGGGGCCCTGCCGGCTCGAGCTGCCTCGAGCGGGGGCCGTCCAGGTGTTGAGGGTCGAGTAAGGCCGGGGTCGCTCGCGTTCGCCCGCTGGGCCCTGCCCTAGCGGAACAGCCCGCAGCGCAGGGTGTACCCGTTGGCGACCATGCCGCTCGAGTCGGCGAAGCGGTACAGCCCCTGCTCGTAGCCCTGCCACTCGGGGCCCGGGGCGCCCGTGCGGGCGAAGCTGACCCAGGCGCGCTGCAGCTCCTCGGTGTAGCGCCGGCCCTTCTCGAGCGCCTCGAGCGTGAAGAACAGCACCAGCGAGGGCCAGGCGGTGTGGGTGCCGAAGAGCAGGGGCATGTCGATGCCGTGGAAGCTGCCCAGGTTGCCCAGGTAGGGGCTCTGGAAAGTCTGGAGGTAGGCGTAGGTGGGGGCGTGGGGGGCCTGGGCGCGGGCGGCCTCGAGGCTCGGGCACAGCAGGTAGCGGTCGGTCTGGAAGTAGCCCCAGGCCTCGTTGGGCCGGGGGTAGAGCGGCCGGTAGGCCTCGGCGAAGGGCTGCCCCTTGCCGGTGAACACCTCCTCGACCCGCTTGGCGAACTCCTCCCAACTGCCGGGCCCCCCGCCCACCTCGCCCCAGCTCTCCTGGAAGGTGCCGCCCGCGATCAGGGGGATCCCGGCGGCGTCGCCGTCCTGGAGGGCCTGGAGGGGGGTCTTGGTCAGATAGACCCCGTCCACGTGGGGTTTCCAGGGGCTTTTCGCGAAGCCGCCCTCCTCGAGCTTGCGCAGCGCGTCGAGCACCGGCCCCGAGGCGGGGAAGAGGCGCTCGAGGGGCAGTGCCCGCAGGCAGGCGGGGTCGGCGCCGGGGCAGCCCATCAGCTCGGCCCACTTGGCCACGAACTCGCGGTCCTGCTGGGGGGTGCGCACGTACTCGCACCCGCCCGACATGATGACGGCCTTGTGGAAGAGCCCCCGGGCCTTGGGGCTCGCCATCAGCGTGCACACCGACATCCCCCCCGCCGACTGCCCGAAGACCGTGACGTTGCCCGCGTCGCCGCCGAAGGCCCGGACGTTGCGCTGCACCCAGCGCAGGGCCTCGACCTGGTCCATCAGCCCGTAGTTGCCCACCGAGCCCTCCGGCGACTCGGCCTTGAGGCTCTCGAGCGCCAGCCAGCCCAGCGGCCCCAGGCGGTAGTTGACGCCCACCACCACCGCGCCCCTCGAGGCCAGCGCCGTCCCGTCGTACACCGGCTCGGCCCAGCTCCCGCCGGTGAAGCTGCCGCCGTGGATCCATACCATCACCGGCCAGCCCCCGGGCGGCGCAGAGCCCAGCGGCATCCACACCCCCAGGTTCAGGCAGTCCTCGCTCTTGGGCGGGAGGTAGCTGCCTAGGTCGGTGGTGAGCGAGCGCCGCTGCGGGCAGGCGGTGGTGGGGGCGGTGGCCTGGAAGACCCCCTCGAGGCGCTCCACGGGCACCGGGGCCTTCCAGCGCCCGGCGCGGGCGTAGGGGATGCCCAGGAAGTAGGCCACCTGGGCCTGGGCGTTGACCCCCCCGCGCAGCGTGCCCTGCGGGGTGAAGACGTAGGCGCCCTCGGCGAGGGCGAGGCCCAGCAGGGTCAGGAGGGCGAGCAGGCGCGGCATGGCCCCATTCTTGCCCGAAGAGCGTAAAAAATCCGTAATCAGGCGGGGGGTTTCTCGAGCCAGATCTTGGTCTGGGGGAAGGGGATCTCGATGTTCTCCCGGTCGAGGCGCACCTTGATGCGGCGGCGGAACTCGCGCCCGATGGCCCACTGCTCCTTGGGCTTGGTGTTGAGCAGCACCCGGATCACGATGCCCGAGTCGGCGAGCTGCTGCACCCCCAGCACCTGCACCCCCTCGCTGGTGAAGCGGTCGTGCCACTCGGGGTCGTCGTAGAGGCGCTGGGCCTCGTCGGTGATGACGGCGATGGCCCGGTCGATGTCGGTGCCGTAGGCCACGCTCACGTCCACCAGGGCGCGCGCCCAGTCGCGGCTCATCACCGTGACCTGGGTGATCTGGGAGTTGGGGATGAAGTGCACCTTGCCGTCGATGTCGCGCAGCACCGTGATGCGCAGGTTGAAGCGCTCCACCGAGCCCGAGAGCTGCCCCACGGTGATCACGTCGCCCACGCCGAACTGGTCCTCCAGCAGGATGAAGAAGCCGTTGATGAGGTCGCGGAAGAGGTTCTGCGCGGCGAAGGAGATCGCCAGGCCCGCCACCCCCGCCGCCGCCAGCAGCGCGGTGACGTTGAAGCCGAGGTTGGAGAGGAAGAAGATGCCGCCCAGCACCAGCACCAGCACCCGCAGGCCCGACTCGAGCACGCTCTTGAGGGTCTGCATGCGCACGCGCTCGCGCGTGAACTCCGCCCCCTCGCCCCCCTGCTGGGCCAACCGGCCGATGAGGCGGGGGATGGCCTGGTAGGCCAGGATCGCCAGCGCCAGGATGAGCAGGCCCGCCACCCCGCGCACCCCCAGCAGCTCGGAGAGCTTGCCCACGGTGCGCAGGGGCTCGAGCTGGATGCCCAGCGTGCGCAGCAGGAAGGAGAAGGACGAAAGCGCCACCGCCAGCCACCACACCCAGCCCGCGAAGGCCCAGTAGCGGTCGTCCTTCTGGCTGGCGGTCTGCCGCCCGATCCAGTTGAGCAGCCGCGCGCCCAGCCGCCCCACCACCAGGGCGACGATCACCACGGCCAGGCCGGTGAGGGTCTGTTCCCAGCTAAGCGAGTCCATAGTTGTCCACAAGCTTATCCACAGCGCCCGGGGGCCTGGGTGAAAGCCGGGCCGGGGGAGGTCAGCTCGAGGGGCTGCCCGCGGTGAGCTCGGCGATGCCCGAGCGCACCCGCTCCACCAGGCCCGCCTCCGCCGCGCTCTTGGCCTTGCGCAGGGCGCTGCGCACCGCGCGGGCGTCGGCCGAGCCGTGCCCGATGAACACCGCGCCCTCCACGCCCAGCAGCGGCATGGCCCCGTACTCGGCGGGGTCCATCCTCGCCCGCAGGCCCTGCAAGGGGCCCCGCACCAGCAGCGCGCCCAGCTTGGCGAGGAGGGAGCTCGTCAGCGCTTCGCGCACCCACTTGAGGATGGTGCGGGCCTCGCCCTCGGAGAGCTTGAGCACCACGTTGCCGGTGAAGCCGTCGGTGACGACGACGTCGCTGGTGCCCTTGAAGACGTCGCGGCCCTCCACGTTGCCCACGAAGCGGATGCCGGGGGTGGCCTTGAGCAGAGGGAAGGTCTCGAGGCGGAGCTGGTCGCCCTTCTCGTCCTCCTCCCCGATGTTGAGCAGGCCCACCGTGGGCTCGGCGACCCCGTTGGCCCGGGCGTAGGCGGTCGCCATCACCGCGAACTGCACCAAAAAGCTGGGGCGGCAGTCGGCGTTGGCCCCGCCGTCGGCCAGGAAGACCCGGCCCTTCTCGCTGGGCATCTCCACCAGCAGCGTGGGCCGCTCCACCCCCTTGATGCGCCCCAGCGTGAACAGCGCCGAGGCCAGCGTGGCCCCGGTGTGGCCCATCGCCACCACCGCGCCGGCCTCCCCGGCCTTGAGCAGGTTCATGCAGACGTTGATGGACGCCTCCTTGCGCTTGCGCACGTCGGTGGCGTGGTCCTCCATGCGGATGAAGTCCGGGGTGTCCACGACGGGCAGCGTCGCCGAGTGCTTGGCGAGCTCGGCCTCGAGCGCGGCCTTCTGCCCCACCAGCACCACCGGAACGCCTTCCTTCGCGGCCATCACCGCCCCGGCCACGGTCTCCCTGGGCGCGTAGTCGCCGCCCATGGCGTCGAGCGCGATCGGCTTCATGAGGGGATTGTATCGGGTTTCAGGTGGCCCGTGGCTCGTGGCTCATGGCCTGTGGTGGGCCCCTCCCCTTCCCTCCCCGCGTGCGGGGAGGGGGTATCCCCCCCAGCCCCCCTTGTTAAGGGGGGGTAGAGAAAGGGCGTTTTGCGTATTGCGTTTAGCGTTCGGCTATCGGCTATCGGCTATCGACCCTCGACCCCCTCACCCGTGCCTGAGCATGTGCCCCAAAAAGTAAGGCAACTGGATGCGCCACCAGGGCCAGTCGTGGTCCACGTCGTGCCCCCAGAAGTCGATCCAGGCGGGGATGCCCTTGCTCTGCAGGATCGCCTTCATCTGGTGGGTGTGCTCGATCATGCGCTCCTCCCAGCGGCCCTGGCCCACGCAGAAGACGATGGAGCTCTGGCGGTAGCGCTCGAGCGTGGCCTCGTCGGTGAGGCCGGGGAGGTACCAGAGGGGGGAGTTGTAGTAGGCGTCCATGCCGCCGTCGCCGCCGGTGAACTCCTCGGTGTTGTACAGGCCGCTCATGGCGATCACGCCGTCGAAGAGGTCGGGGTGGCGGAAGAAGAAGTTGGCGGCGTGGAAGGCGCCCATGCTGCAGCCGGTGGCCCAGGGCGGGGTGCCGCCGGTGCGCTCTAAGAGCAGGGGCATGAACTCGGCGGTGACGTAGCGGTCGTAGTCCTGGTGGCGGCGGGCGCGGTCTTGGGGCGGGACGTGGCGGTTGGTCCAGCTCTCCCAGTCCACCCCGTCAACGGTGAAGAGCATGACCTTGCCGGCCTCGAGGAAGTGCCGGATGGCCTCGACCATCCCGAAGCCTTCCCAGTCGTAGAAGCGGCCGTCCTGGGCGGGGAAGGCCAGCAGCGGCTTGCCGTGGTCGCCGTAGACCTTGAACTCCATGTCGTGGCCCAGGGCTTCGCTGTAGTGGCGGTGGTATTCGACGTTCATGGCTCGGGGCTCACGCGGGCAGGTGGATGGCGGCGGCGGCGTCCTCGATGGGGGCCATGTCGGGGCAGCGCAGGATGTAGCCGTAGTTGCCGATGGCGGCGGCGAAGACGTCGTTGATGCGGGCGTGGTGCACGATCAGGTGGCCGTAGCGGCGCAGGATCTCCTCGTGGGGGATGGCGTAGCGCTTGTGGTCCTTGCGGCTGATGAACGCGCAGTTGTAGGGCCGGGTGATGGCGGCCTCGAAGCGGCCGTGGACGAGGATGTTGGCCCACTCCTTGTAAAAGTCCATGTCGTTGGCGTAGTTGAACATGTCGATGGTGAAGCCGCCCGGCGGGCGCATGTTGACCTCGAGCGCCACCAACCCCCCGTCGGCCTGGCGGAAGAACTCGAAGTGGAAGGGGCGTTCGCGCACGCCGAAGGCCTTCACCACCGCCTTGCCGGCCTCGTCGAGGTCGGAGGGCATCTCGCGGGGGATGTAGTACCAGATGTCGAGCCCCTGGTTCACCGACTCCATCACCCCGGTGCTGTAGATCATGGTCGAGGCGAAGACCACCTTGCCCTCGCGGTCGGTGAGGCCGTCGTAGGTGACGATGGTGCCGGAGACGAACTCCTCCATGATGTAGTCCACGGGGGGCTTGGAGACGAGGTACTCGGCCAATTCCTCGTCGTTGGTGATCTTGTAGGTCTTGGCGGCCCCCACCCCGACGTCGGGCTTGGCGACGACGGGGTAGCCCACCTCGGCCACGAAGGCGGCGGCCTCGGCGGCGGTCTGGGCCACCTTGCCGCGCGCGACCTTGAGCCCGGCCTCCATGAACAGCCGCTTCATCTCCGACTTGCGCTTGACGTGGGCGATGCCCTCGAGGTCGATGCCGGGGATGTTGAAGTCGGTGCGCAGCATGGCCTCGGTCTCGAGCCAGTACTCGTTGAGCGAGTCGAGGCGGTGGATCTTGCCGTACTTGAAGGTGAAGTAGCCCAGCGCCCGCACCAGCTCGTCGTAGTGGTGCATGTCGGTCACGCGGAAGTACTCGGTGAGGGCCGCCTTCAGCTCGGGACGCAACGCCTCGTACGGCTCCTCGGCGATGCCCAATACGTTGGCGCCGGCCTCCTTCAGGCGCACGCAAAACAGGTAGTACCAGGGGGGAAAGTGCGGGGAGAGAAAAACCACGTTCATCGCGCTACTCCTCCTCTCGTAGGGACGTCAAAGCGCTGCCATGCCGAGCCTGCCGACGGGATGAGTCCTGATTACGCCGCCATTCTACGCTGAAGGGGGAACGGGCTGATAGCCGGGCGCGGGGGTGTATTGCGTCGTACGTCGTACGCTTTGGCCCTAGACCCTCGACCAACTTTTGTAACCCAGCCCTAGCCGCCGGGCGCGGGAGAGCGGCTAAGCTCGATAAAGCTGGAGTGGCGCCAGCCTCGAGGAGGATTCCCCATGAAGCGGATTCTGCTGTTGGCGGGTTTGTTGGTGTTGGGATTGGGCCTGGGGCTGACGCAGGGTAGCCAGGCGCGGCTGCGCGTCGCCCACCTTTCCCCCGACGCCCCGGCGGTGGACGTGTGGGTCAACGGGGTGCGGGTGCTGAGCCGGGTGAGTTACAAGAACGTCGGCGCCTACCTCAACGTGCGCGGCGGGGTCAACCAGGTCTGGGTGATGCCCGCCGGGCAGGTCACGCCGCGGCTCATCGACACGCGGGTGACGCTCGAGGCCGGCCGTAGCTACACCGTGGCCGCCGTGGGCTTCGCCAAGGACGTGCAAGCCCGGCTCTTCCTCGACGAGATCGCCGCCCCGCCCGAGGGCAGCGCAAGCGTGCGGCTGGTCCACGCCTCCCCCGACGCGCCCCCCGTGGACGCGGTGCTGTCCGGCGAGCAGCCCCTGCTCCTGCGCAACAACCTGAAGTTCGGGGAGGCCACCCCCTACGTCGCCATCCCCGCCCGCGGCTACCCCGTCGAGGTGCGCCCTACCGGCACCGCCACCGCCGCCCTCAACCTCCCCGAGGTGCGGCTCGAGGCAGGCCGCGTCTACTCCGTCTTCGTCGTAGGCAGCGTGGCCGCCAACTCGCTCGAGGCCGTGCTGGTGCTGGACAACCCCTTGACGGGAGGCCAGTAGTTCCCGCGTGGGGAGCGGTAAGCGATAAGCCCTGAGCGTTCAGCTTTCAGCCCCCAGCCGTCAGCTCGTAGCCCGTGGCTCGTGGCCCGTGGTTGACCCACACGTCCACCGCCGGCGCGTCGG
>NZ_QXDL01000129.1:0-11995 GCF_003574345.1 Calidithermus terrae | reverse complement strand
GGGTGGGCGACGCGGGGGCGGTGCGCTACCGCTTCGAGCGCTACCCGGGGATGCTCGAGCTGGGCGTGCGCTTCGAGGGTGGGGCGCCGGGGGTAGCTCCCCGGGTGTGCGTCTACCCCTCCGACGGGAGCGCGGTGGACCCCAACGCCCAGGTCTACAGGTGCCCCTGAGGAGGTGGAAAGAGTGAGAAAGGCAACCATCCTCATCGCCATCGGTTTGCTGACCCTTGCGCCCGCGCTGGCGGGGGCCTGCGACTCTCCCCCCCGCGAGTTCGTGCAGAAGGCCGAGGTGCGCGCGTGGGGCGAGCGCTGCCTGGCCTTCGACCTCGGGGAGACGAACGAGAAGACCTACGCCGTCACCGCCCTGAGCGTGCCCTACGCCCAGGGGCGCGAGATCAAGCCGCAGGACCCCACCACGCGCGCCCTGGTGAACACCTACGCGCAACCGGTCACGCTGGCGGCGGGGGCGGTGCGGCGGGCCGCCGTCACCTACAGGAGCGCCGACGTGGCCTACCTGCGCATCGACCACCGGGTGGACGTCAAGGACGGGGTGCTCCGGCGCAACGGCCGGGCGGTGCTGACCAAGAGCGGCATCGACTACAACAACCTGCTGTGGGGGACGGCCTGGGCGCTGTCCTTCGGGCTGGTGAGCCTGTTCTGGTGGCCCAACACCTCCGTGACCCAGACCTACACCGAGGCCATCCCGCTGTCCCCATCGGCCCCGGCCATCACCTTCGAGTACGGCGGGGGCGGGGGCTGTGCGGCGGTCAGCGGCTTCGAGGGTCGCTTCCGCGTGGACCCCAAGCGCATGCAGCCGGGGAAGATCTACCACGTCAGGACCCGGGTCTACTGCGCCGGGGGGGCCGCCGGCATCGCCGGCTACGCCGAGGCCGTGGTGGACCCGGTGACCCTGCGCTACAACCCCGAGGGCTACCCCCGCGACCCCGACGGCAGCGTCGGGGCCTGGCTGGAAATCGGGGGGAGCCCCGTCCCGTGGCAGACCTGGGTGACGGCCGACGGAACGCCGTTGCTCAACGACGCCTCCTGGCCCGCCGACGGGTCGTTCGCCGTAGGCCGGGGCTGGAAACCCTCGGTGTGCCTGGAATACGACTACGGCGAGAACGACCGCCGCTACTGCGCGAAACAGGCCCCGGTAGCCCGGACCTCCACCGACACCCCGCAGGACCCGCTTTCGCTGCCCCTGAACCCCCACCTCGAGGGCAGCGTGTCCTACAGGTGGGAGGGCGACGAGGCCCAGCGGGTGACCCGCATCGACGTCAGCCCCACGCCCCGCCCGAGCGAGCGGGTGATCACCGACCGCTTCGAGGTGTCGGGTCGGGCCGTCGTGACCCTCTCCCTCGCGGGCTACACCCGCGCGCAGAACCTCACCGTGGGCCGCAGCTACGAGTTCAGCGGCCCCGGCGACGTGGCGGTGCTGCCCGGCCGATACAGCTTCAGCCACCTCTGCGGCGTGCCGCTGGACCCCGCCCGCGAGTTCGTGCTCGGGGACGGGGAAACCCTGCCCGCCTGCTTCTACGCGGGGCGGGAGAACCCCTGAGGCTCCGCCGGGTGTACGCCCATCAGGGCGTCCCGAAGGGAATCTACCCCCGCCCCGGTCAGCCCTTGAGCAGGCGGGGGTCGAAGGCGAAGGGCCGGGGCTCGCCGACGTGCACCCGGCGGTACTGCGGATGAGAGACGTTGAGCACGTAGTTGTGCTCCCAGGGCACCACCGCGCTCGGCACCCTGAGCAGGAGGCTTTGGTTGCTCCGGGCCCATGCACTTCCTAAGTCTTTGGTGCTCTGGGGGGCAGGGCTCTGCTGCCAATCGGGGGGCAGCTCGGGTAGCTCCGCCACCAGGCTTTCGTCGAAGCGTACCGGGAAGGCCAGGTACTCCGGCAGCTCGGCGTAGCTCTCGGCGTGGACCAGCACCTCCAGCGCGGCCAGGCTGGCGGTGGAGGCCAGGTACACCACGCGGGTGCCGGGGTGGTTCCAGCGGTTGCCGTAGCGGAAGCTGCCCTCGCCGTCGAAGGCGGTCTCGGCCCGGTGGTGGGCCACCAGGCGCCAGGCCTGCAGCCGCGGCATCTAGGCCGGGCCCCCGTCGAGGATGCGCTCGAGCACCCGCTCCACCTCCTCCGCCCCCAGCGGGGTGCGGGCGTACTCCAGCGGGGTGGCCCCGCCCAGCGCCCGGTTGGGCCGGCTGAACCAGCGCGCGACCCCCTCAGGGGTGCGGAAGACCTGGGCGGCGTGGGCCACCAGCCGGGCCAGCCGCCACAGCCGCTCGCTCTCCTCCGGGGTGAAGCGGCCGCTCTGCTTGCGCCGGTGGAGGGTGGTGGTCGGGATGCGCACCACCCAGGCCAGGCGCCGCTCGCCCACGCCCAGGCGCTCCAGCAGCCGGTCCCAGCCCTCCGCGGGCAGGCCGTCCAGCAGGTAGCGGATGCCCTCCTGGGTGTCGCGCGGGTGCAACCCGAAGAGGGCGAGGGACTCGAGGGCGGGGTCGTGCAGGGTCGCTGTCATGGCGTCTCACCGTTCCGTCTGGAATCTTACAACGTCCATTTGGCGGATGCGTGTCGAGCCTTCCAATCCGGTTCGGCGGGCGCAGCGCCGGTCGGCTTGGCCTCGAGCGCGACGGCTACCACCCGGGGGCCCTGTGCCTGAACCGTGGGGCTTCTCATCCTGCCCCGCTCCCCTGTTCCGGTCCTGCCTAGAATAAAGCCATGAAGACGCTGCTGCCCCTGCTGGCCGTGTTCCTGCTGGCCGCGGCCTGCCGCCAGACCGAGCCCCCGCCCTCGCCCCCTCCGGTGCAGGACCCCCCGGCCCAGGGGCCGCTGCTGCTGGGGCAGGAGGGGTTCTCCCTGAAGTTCCAGCAGACCCTTCCCGAGTTCGGGGCCCAGGTCTACGTGGCCCCCAGGGACGGGGCCTGGCGCGACTACATGACCCAGCTTAACCTGAACGATGACCTGGTTCCCTCCTACTTCGCCATCTCCATGCTCCGCCTGCGCGAGGGGCGCCTCGAGGTGTGGGCCCAGGACCTCTCGCCCACCAGGGTCTACGGCGGGCGGCGCTTCCGGTGGGTCTACCCCTTCCGCCTCGACGACTCGGGCTTCCCCCCGAAGCTGGTCTTCCCCGACGGCCCGGTGAGCTTCGAGGTGCTGCCCGAGTTCCCCTGGGGCGACGCGGCCCCCACCGACGACCGCGTGCGGGGCTACCTGCGCACGGTGAGCGTCGGGGGGGCCTTCCAGGCCTGCATCCGCCAGGACTGGCAGCCCAACCCCTCCTGGTCCCTCATCGACAAGGGGCTGTGGGGGGAGGTCTTCTCGATGGGTGGGGACAACGCCCCCTCAGGCCGTGAGCCCAACTGGATGGTGAGCTACCTCTGGCAGGACGGGGTCTACGCGGGCAGGCCCAAGGGGCAGGGACCCGGGACCTTCAGCCTGGGGCCCACCAACAGCGACCAGACCTACCTCGACGGCCGGGCCCACAGCGCGGTGATGATCTCCAAGAGCTACGGGACGGGGCGGGTGCGCCAGGCCTGGGAGGGGCGCTGGTTCCGGGCCTACAACCGGGGCTTCGGGGCCTACGACGACCCCGCGGCCCCCGGCGGGGTGCGCTGCGAGCTCGGCGAGGGCTGGCGGGTGGAGGAGGTGAGCGACCCCGAGCAGGTGGGGCTGCTCGAGGCCTACGAGGAGAGCTCCCGCAGCGGCCCGATCCACCCCGACGTGGACTACTACGCCCGCCCCAGCCTCAACCCCAAGCTCTGCCCCACCGCCTGGCGGCGTCCCGGCGGCAGCTGCGAGGTGGGCTGAGCCGGGGTCGCGCCGAGCAGGCCTCGAGCCGCCCCCCATGCCGGGGTATGCTGTTGGCGTAACATGGAGCTTAAGACCCTCGAATCCTGGCTCTGGGAAGCCGCCTGCGCCATCCGCGGCCCGGTGGACGCGCCCAAGTACAAGGACTACATCCTCCCCCTCGTGTTCCTCAAGCGCCTCTCCGACGTGTTCGACGACGAGCTGGCCCGCCTGAAGGGCGAGTTCGGCGACCTCGCGGAGGCGCTGGCCGAGGGCGACCGCAACCTGGTGCGCTTCTACATCCCCCCGCACGCCCGCTGGGGCTACCTGCGCACCCTGCCCAAGGGCGGCCTGGGCGAGAGGCTCACCGACGCGGTGCGGGCGGTGGCCCAGGCCAACCCGGCGCTCTCCGGGGTGGTGGACGTGGTGGACTTCAACGCCACCGCCGCCGGGCAGCGCATCGTCCCCGACGACTACCTCAAGGCCCTGATCGAGGCCCTGTCCAAGGAGCGGCTGGGCCTCGCCGACGTGGAGCCCGACCTCTTGGGCCGGGCCTACGAGTACCTGCTCAGGAAGTTCTCCGAGGACGTCGGCCAGTCGGCGGGCGAGTTCTACACCCCCCGCATGGTGGGCGTGCTGATGGCCCGCCTCCTGCGCCCGGAGCCGGGCCAGGAGGCCTATGACCCCGCCTGCGGCTCGGCCGGGCTGCTGATTAAGGCCCACCTGGACCTGCTCGAGCGCCACGGGGTGCAGGAGAACGGCCACCTCAAGCTGCCCGGCCACCTCAAGCCGCTGCGGCTGTACGGCCAGGAGTTCCAGGCCACCACCTACGCGCTGGGCATGATGAACGCCTTCCTGCACGACATGACCGCCGACATCAGGCTCGGCGACACCATGGCCAACCCGCGCCACCTGGAGGGCTCCGGCCTCAAGCGCTTCGACCTGATCGTGGCCAACCCCATGTGGAACCAGACCGTCCCCGCCGCCCTCTACGAGAGCGACCCCTTCGCCCGCTTCGGCTTCGGCGTTCCCCCGGCCTCGAGCGCCGACTGGGGCTGGGTGCAGCACATGCTGGCCTCGCTCAAGGACGACGGGCGCATGGCGGTGGTCCTCGACACCGGGGCCGTGAGCCGCGGCAGCGGCGCCAGCGGCAGCAACAAGGAGCGCGACATCCGCAGGCGCTTCGTGGAGGCCGACCTCGTCGAGGCGGTGGTCCTGCTCCCGGAGAACCTCTTCTTCAACACCACCGCCCCCGGCGTGATCCTGGTGGTCAACCGCGCCAAGCGCCGCCCCAAAGAGATCCTCCTGGTCAACGCCTCCAAGCTCTTCGTCAAGGGCAGGCCCAAGAACGAGATGACCGAGGAGCACGTGGAGCAGGTGGCCCGGCTGTACCACGAGTGGCGGGCCGAGGAGGGCCTCTCGGCGGTCATCGGCCTGGAGGAGGCCGCCAGGCACGACTACAACCTCTCGCCCTCGCGCTACGTGAGCCAGAACGGGGCCGAGGAGGTGCTGCCCCTGGAGGAGGCCGTGGTGAGGCTGCGCGAGGCCGAGGAGGAGCGCCAGGCCGCCGACGCCGAGCTGGATAAAGTGCTGCACACCCTGGGCCTGGGAGGCCTGCATGCCTGAGCTGCGCGAGGGCGAGACGGTGGAGTTCAAGGAGCAGTGGAGCCCCACCGCCCTCGAAGACCTCGCCGCCTTCGCCAACCACCGGGGCGGCACCCTCTACGTGGGCGTGAGCGACGGCGGGGAGGTGGTGGGCTTCGGCGGCGGCGACCCGGAGGTCCGGCGCATCGCCAACCAGATCCACGACCTGCTGGGCCTGGCCCCAGCCCTTCGCCCGGTCCAGCTGGAAGGACGCGAGGTGCTGGAGGTCGGGGTCGAGCCCTCGGTGGTGCCGGTGGCCTGCAGGGGCCGCTACCTGGTGCGGGTGGGCAGCACCAACCGCACCATGCCCGGCGAGGAGATCGCCCGGCGCTTCATGCAGCGCACCGGCCAGACCTGGGACGGCCTGCTCTCGCCCTGGGGGCCGGAGGAGGCGGACGCCGAGGCCCTGGGGCGCTTCGTCGGCCGGGCCAGGCCCCGGCTGCCCGTGCTGAGCGAGGGCGACCCGCCGGAGCGGGTGCTGGAGAACCTGGGCCTGCTCCGGGAGGGCCGCCTCACCCACGCGGGGGTGCTCCTCTTCGCCCGGAAACCCCAGCGGCTCTTCCCCTCCGCCGTGCTGCGGGCGGCCCGATTCCGGGGCACGCTGATCAGCGGCGAGCGCACCTTCGACGGCAGCCTGTGGGATCAGCTCGAGGGCGTGATGGAGTACCTGCGGGACAGCCTCGGCGTCGAATACCGGGTCGAGCCGGGCGGCCTGGGCGTGGACGAACTCCGGCGCCAGGAGGTCTGGCCCTACCCCCCTGAGGCCCTGCGCGAGGCCGTGCTCAACGCCCTGATACACCGGGACTACGCCGACCCCGACGACATCCAGCTGCGCCTCTACCCCGACCGCCTCTGGCTGTGGAACCCCGGGGAGCTCTACGGCGGGCTCACCGTGGAGGTGCTCCGCCGCGAGGACCACCCCTCGCGCCTGCGCAACCCGGCCATCGCCCAGGTGTTCTACTACGCCGGGCTGGTCGAGCGCTGGGGCTCGGGGATCACCCGCATGCGCCAGGCGCTCCGGGAACAGGGCCTCCCCGAGCCGGAGATGGCCGAGGAGGCCGGTGGGTTCCGCCTGACCCTCCTCAAGGACGCCTACACGCCCGAGCTGCTACGGGCGCGGGGGCTCTCCGAGCGGCAGGTGCGGGGGGTGATGTACGCCAAGGAGCACGGCGGCATCACCAACCGTGAGTACCAGGAGGTCGCGGGCGTCTCCAAGCGCACCGCCAGCCGTGACCTGGAGCAGCTGACGGGGTGGGGCATCCTCGAGCGGGTGGGGGAAACCGGCAAGGGGACGCGGTATGTCTTGAAGGGGCCAGGAAGGGGCCAAAGGGGCCAGGAAGGGGCCACAAAGGGGTCAAACGGGACTGGAGGCAGTCATGCCTGAACCCTATGAAGCCATAAAGCCAGATACAGCACCTCCGCCTACCGAAGCTGATGCGTTATCCAAGGAATTCAAGATGACCCAGATGGGCATGCTGCCGCAAGATTGGGACGTAGTCCAGTTGCATCAGGTGACACTTCACACATTTGGAGGTGGGACTCCCTCTACCAAAAACCCGGCATATTGGAGTGGACCTATCCCCTGGACTACAACGGCGGTCATTGGGGAGTTCGATGCCGAGCTGCGCGGCTTCCAGCGAACAATATCGGAGGAGGGTCTAAAAAGCTCTGCTTCGACCCTAGTTCCCCAAGGGAGCCTCCTGATTGGTACACGCGTTGGAGTAGGCAAGGCAGTGGTGACGACCTTCGACGTGGCAATTAACCAGGACCTCACAGCGTTGGTGCTGAATGAACGTTTAGACGCGCGCTTCGCTGCTTATTTACTCAAGGCTGAGCGCTACCAAAGGTGGTTCCGGGAGAATAAGCGTGGCACAACGATCAAGGGAGTTCCGCGTCAGGATGTGCTCAACCTTCAGATACCTCTCCCGCCCCTCCCCGAACAACGCGCCATCGCCCACGTCCTCCGCACCGTCCAGCGGGCCAAGGAGGCCACCGAGCAGGTCATCGCCGAGGCCAGGGAGCTCAAGAAGAGCCTGATGCGCCACCTGTTCACCTACGGCCCGGTGCCGGTGGGGGAAGCGAGCATAGTCATGCTTAGGCCGACAGAGGTCGGCGATATACCCCGTCATTGGGAGGTACGGCTGGTTAGGGACATTGCTACACGAAGTCAGTACGGGACATCTCAGCGGGGAGAGCAGCAGGGGTCTCTTCCAATGCTCCGAATGAACAACCTTGTCGATGGTCGTCTCGACGTTTCGAACCTTCAGTACGTCGAGCTAGACCACAGAGACATTGAGAAGTACAGGTTGTCAAAGGGCGATATCCTCTTCAACCGGACTAACAGCTTCGAGCTGGTCGGCAAGACCGCGCTGTTCGATCTGGAAGGCGATTTCGTTTTTGCCTCATATCTCGTTCGGGTCACTCTGGATAAAGAGCAGTGCTTACCGGAATACCTCAACTACTACATGAATGCGGAAACGACCCAGGCGCGCTTAAAGCTTCTTGCGAGCCGAGGTGTGAGTCAGTCCAACATCAGTGCTTCAAAGCTGGCAGGCTTCAAGGTGCCGATCCCCCCTTCAGCCGAACAAGCCTCGATGGTAGCCCTTTTGCAAGGCATAGATGCCAAGCTTGAAGCAGAGCAAGAGCGCCTCGCCTCCCTCGATGCCCTCTTCCAATCCCTCCTACACCACCTCATGACCGGCAAGGTGCGGGTGAACCAGATCGCGCAGTTGCTGGGGGTGGGGTGATGGCGCACCGGCTGGGCGGTGAGCGCGACGCGGTGCAGAACCCCCTCCTGCGCTACGCCGAAGAGGTCGGCTGGACGCTGCTTGACCCGCAGGAGGCCGAGCGGCTGCGGCGCGGGACCGGCGGGCTGCTGCTGCACGAGGTATTCCTCCAGCAGGCCCAGCGGCTCAACCCCGGCGTGGTGGACCTGCCCCAGGCCGAGGAGCTGGCCGCGCGGCTGGCGCGGGTGCGGCCCGGGCTGGAGGGGAACCTGGAGGCCTGGGAGTACCTCAACGGGCTCAAGACGGTGTTCCTGCCCCAGGAGGGCCGGGAGAAGAACGCCCGGCTGATGGACCCGGCGGACTGGAGGGCCAACACCTTCCACGCCACCGCCGAGCTGCGCTACACCGGCGGCACCGACCCCATCCGCCTTGACGCGGCCTTCTTCGTCAACGGCATCCCGCTGCTGTTGGTCGAGACCAAGTCGGCCCACAAGCTGCAGGGCATGGCCGAGGCGCTCGAGCAGGTGCGGCGCTACCACCGCGAGGGGGCGCCCCTGCTCACCCTCGAGCAGCTCTTCACCCTCACCCACCTGGTGCAGTTTTACTACGGGCCCACCTGGAACCTCGGCCGCAAGGCCCTCCTCAACTGGCGCGACGAGGCCGCGGGGGACTTCGAGACGCTGGTCAAGACCTTCCTGCACCCTGCCCGGCTGGTGCGGGTGCTCGCCGACTTCGTGCTCTTCACCCGCCGCGACGGGGAGCTCTCCAAGGTGGTGCTCCGGCCCCACCAGATCAGGGCGGTGGAGCGGGCGCTGGGCCGGGCCCACGACCCGCACAAGCAGCGGGCCCTGGTCTGGCACACCCAGGGCTCGGGCAAGACCTTCACCATGATCGTGCTGGCCCGTAAGCTCCTCGACGAGCCGCTGTTCGAGAGCCCCACGGTGCTGATGCTGGTCGACCGCAACGAGCTGGAGCAGCAGCTTTTCTCCAACCTGGCCTCGGTGGGGCTCGCGGGCGCGGTGCTGGCGGAGTCCAAGCGCCACCTGCGCGAGCTGCTGCAGGACGACTACCGCGGGCTGATCGTGACCACCATCCACAAGTTCGAGGGCATGGCGGCGGGCATCAACCCGCGCCGCAACATCTTCGTGCTGGTGGACGAGGCCCACCGCACCACCGGGGGCGACCTGGGCAGCTACCTGATGGCCGCGCTGCCGGGCGCCACCCTGATGGGCTTCACCGGCACCCCCATCGACCGCAGCAGCCGCGGCCGGAGCACCTTCGAGATCTTCGGGGCCGACGACGAGAGCGGCTACCTGGACAAGTACTCCATCCGTGAGAGCATCGCCGACGGGACCACCGTGCCGCTGCACTACACCCTGGCCCCCAACGAGCTGCGGGTGGACCGCGAGACCCTCGACCGGGAGTTCCTGAGCCTCAAGGAGGCCGAGGGCGTCTCCGACGTCGAGGAGCTCAACAGCGTGCTGGAGCGGGCGGTGACGCTGAAGAACATGCTCAAGAACCCCCAGCGCGTCGAGCGGGTGGCGCGCTTCGTGGCCGAGCACTACCAAGACTACGTCAAGCCGCTGGGCTTCAAGGCCTTCCTGGTGGGGGTCGACCGCGAGGCCTGCGCGCTGTACAAGGAGGCGCTCGACCGGCTCCACCGGGAGGACCCCGGGCGCTACCCGCCCCCCGAGGCCAGCGCGGTGGTGATCAGCCCCGCCCACAACGACCCGCCCCGGCTCAAGGCCTATCACCTCGGCGAGGACCAGGAGCGCGCCCTGCGCGACGCCTTCCGCAAGGAGGCCAACCCCCAGATCCTCATCGTCACCGAGAAGCTCCTCACCGGCTACGACGCCCCGGTGCTGCTGTGCATGTACCTGGACAAGCCGATGCGCGACCACGTGCTGCTGCAGGCCATCGCCCGGGTCAACCGGCCCCACCAGGGCAAGACCAGCGGGCTGATCGTGGACTTCGTGGGCGTCTTCGAGCGGCTGGAGAAGGCTCTGGCCTTCGACTCGCAAGACGTGGTCGAGGTGGTCAGGGACTTGGGCGTGCTGAAGGAACACTTCGCCCAGCTGATGGGGGTCTTCCGCAGCCGGTACCTGCCGCTGCTCGACCCGAGCGCCCCGCCCGACAAGGCCGCCGAGCGGGTGCTGATGCACTTCCGCGACGAGGAGGAGCGCCAGGACCTCTACGAGTTCTACAAGTCGGCCTCCGACGCCTTCGAGGTGCTCTCCCCCGACGCCTTCCTGCGGCCCTACCTGGACGACTACGACCTGCTCTCGCGCATGGTGCGCATGCTCAAGGAGGCCTACGAGGGCGGGGCGCCGGTCGACCGGGAGTTCCTGCGCAAGACCGCCGAGCTGGTGCAGGCCCGGACCCAGGCCGGCGACGTCGGGCAGGCCCTCGAGCTCTACGAGATCAACGAGCAGCTGCTCGACACCCTGGCCAAGCGCAAGCGGCCCCCGGCGGTGGAGGTGTTCAACCTGGTGCGCTCGATCGCCGCCAAGGTCGGGGCCGAGCTGGGGGCCAAGCCCTTCCTGGTGGGGATCGGCGAGCGGGCCGAGGCGGTGATCCAGGCCTTCCAGCAGCGCCAGAAGGACGCCCAGGCGGCGCTGGAGGAGCTCAAGGCGCTGATCGCCGAGATCAACCAGGCCGAGGCCGAGCTGGCCGAGAAGGGGCTCGACGCCCGGGTCTTCACCGTCTACTGGATCCTCCAGCGGGAGGGGTTGCCGAACGCCCAGGCGGCGGCCCAGGCCATGCAAGCGGTGTTTGAGCAGCACCCCCACTGGCAGGAGCTGTCCGATCAGGAGCGGGAGGTGCGCAGGGCGCTCTACCGCCAGCTGGTGGAGGCGGGAGTGGCTAAGGAGCGCCTGGTGCCCCTGGCCGACCAGATCGTGCTGGCGCTCAAGGGGAGGCGGGCGTGAGCGAGCGCCTGGAGCGGCTGGTCCCCGCCGAGGTCTTCAAGGCCGAGGTGCGGGCCTGGGCGGCGCGGGTGGGGGTGGAGTACCGCGAGCTGCACCTGCGCCCGATGGTGAGCAAGTGGGCGAGCTGCTCACGGCGGGGCCGCCTGACCTTCAGCACCGACCTGCTGGCCCAGCCCGCCGCCTTCCGGCGGGAGGTCATCGTGCACGAGCTGCTGCACCTCAAGCTCGGCGGCCCGCGGCACGACAAACGCTTCCGGGCGCTGATGCGGGCCTACCTGGCGCGGGGGCTGGGGTGGGCGGGGGAAGCCCGCAGGCTGCCCGGCGTCTGAGGCTGGGGCTGGACGCCTCGAGCCAGGCCCTCCCGCCAGAGGGCTCGCCGCCGCCTCTCGGTGTACCGGCCTCCCGCCGCCGGAGGCGGCGGCGTCCCGAAGGGGGTCGTCCGTTCGGTGTACCGGCGTCAGCCGGTCCCGAAGGGGGTCGTCCGTCTGGTGTACAGAGCTTGCTCTGTCCCGAAGGGGATCGTCCCCGGCGGGGGGCGCGGCAGCTCTCATCTTTCCCCGGCAGGCCCACGCGGCGTCTCCTACCATGGGCGCATGCGTTCGTGGCGTTACCTGGTGCTGGCGCTGCTCTCGGGCGGCGTGCTGGCCCCGCTGGGGCTGGCCCTGACCCTGCGGCGCGCGCGGCTTTGGCGGGTGTCGGCGGCCTGCCTGGGGGGGCTGGCGCTCTTCGCGCTGATGTGGGCGCAGCCCTACCTCTGGAGCTCGCTGCTGTGGCTGGCGGGCCTGGCGGGCCTGCAGGTGCTGGCGGTGGGGGAGGAGCGCGACCCCCGCGCGTGGGGGCGGGCGGCGCTGCTGGTGCTGGGGCAGGTGCTGCTGGGCCTGGGACTGGGCCTGGCGCTGGCCGCGGCGGGGTGGCTCC